>JBKJQD010000284.1:0-11211 GCA_046594125.1 Aestuariivirga sp. | reverse complement strand
CGAAGGTATCTCGCGTCTTGAGTCGATGATCACCATGGGCGGCTTCTCGCTGCCGTCGAAGACCATCAAGGAGATGATCTGCGGGTCGATCGACGTCATTGTGCAGGCGGCCCGCCTGCGCGACGGTTCGCGCCGCATTACCCACATCACCGAGGTGGTGGGCATGGAAGGCGACGTCATCATTACCCAGGATCTCTTCGTCTATGAGATCGTTGGTGAAGACGCCAATGGCAAGATCATCGGCCGCCACCGTTCGACCGGCATCGCGCGCCCGCACTTCTGGGACCGTGCCCGCTATTACAATGAGGAGCGCCGCCTGGCCGAAGCTCTCGAGCGGGCTGAAACCCGCAACGAAACCGACTGAATTCCGGACACGGAGGCTTGAGGCGCAATGTATTTCGGTGAGAATCTCACGCAATTCGCCTTTATTTTCATGGTGGTTGTCGCCGTGGCCGGGGTGGCGCTTGCGCTGTTCTTCCCGCTGCTCACCAGCGGCGGCGCCGAGCGCCGCCTGAAGGCGATTGCCGAAAGCAAACGCGGCGGAACCAATACCATCCAGAAGTCGGCGGCCTTTACCAAGCAGGCCGAACACCAGAAGGATGGCCGCCGCAAGCAGATCCAGGAAACCCTGAAGCAGATCGAGCTGCGCGCCAAGCAGCGCAAGAAGCGCCTGTCGCTGCGCATGATGATCATGCAGTCCGGCCTCGATATTTCGGTGCGGGCCTTCTGGCTCTTTTCGCTGGTGCTGGGCGCCGTGTTGGCGGCGATCCCGCTGATTTTCGGTGTGGCTTGGTATGTGTCAGTGCTGGCTGGCCTGGTCGGCACGATGGGCCTGCCGCGCTGGATGCTGGGATTTGTCCGCCGCCGCCGCCAGAACATCTTTCTCCATGATTTCGCCGATGCCATCGACGTGATGGTGCGTGGCCTCAAGGCCGGCCTGCCGGTTTCCGACGCGATGAAGATCATCGCCGCGGAATCTGGCCCCCCGGTCGGCCCGGAATTCATGGAAGTCGTCGAAGGCCAGCGTCTCGGCATCACCATCGACCAGGGCATCGAGCGCATGTTCGACCGCATGCCCATGTCGGAGGTCAACTTCCTCGGCATCGTCATGTCGATTCAGTCCAAGACCGGCGGCAACCTGTCAGAAGCCCTGGGCAACCTGTCGAAGGTTCTGCGCGACCGCAAAAAGATGAAGGCCAAGATCCGCGCCGTTAGCCAGGAAGCGAAATCCTCGGCGGCGATCATCGGTTCGCTGCCCTTCATCATCATGGGCGCGCTGACGGTCCTCAATCCCCAGTACATGAATCCGCTCTTCAACACGTCGGTCGGCAACATCATGCTGGTGGGCTGCGGCATGTGGATGTTGACCGGCGTTCTGGTGATGCGCAAGATGATCAATTTTGAAATATAGTCCGGGTGCCGTTTCATGATGAGCTTCATCACCAGCCTGCTGCAAGTCGAGAACGCCATTACCGTGCTGGTCGGTCTGGCCGCCTTCGCCACCATTCTCACGGTCACGGCACCGTTTCTCGAAACCGACAAATTGAAAGCCCGGATGAAGTCGGTGGGCCAGGAGCGCGACCGCCTTCGCGCCGCCCAGCGCACCTTTCTCATCGGTAACGAGACCCGCCTGCGCGACAAGATGAAGTCCAGTCTCGCCTCGCAGCTCGTTGAGCTGCTGAACTTGCGCAAGATATTCGAGGCGGAAGGCTCGCGCGATTTTTTGCGCCAGGCGGGCCTGCGTAACGAAAAGCACCTGATCTCCTATCTGGCGGCGCGCTTTGCGGTTCCGGTTGTTCTGGCGGCACTGGTGTTTATCTATTCTTCGACACTCTATGCCGACAAGGTGGCACCACCCATGCGCCTCGCGGCATCGGGCATCGGTCTGGTATTCGGCTATTATGTGCCGGTGATTTTCCTCAAGAACCTGGTCAAGCGCCGTCAGGATTCGATCAGGAAGGCCTGGTCGGACGCCCTTGACCTTCTTCTCATCTGCGTTGAATCAGGCATGTCGATCGAGATGGCCTTGCAGCGCGTGTCGCGCGAAATCGGCTCTGCCTCGGTGCCGCTGGCTGAGGAACTCACCTTGACCGTGGCCGAACTTTCCTACCTCCAGGACCGCCGCAAGGCCTATGAGAACCTTGGCAAGCGCACTGGCCTCGCAACCGTGCGCTCGGTCGTCACCAGTCTGATCCAGTCGGAACGCTACGGCACGCCGCTCGGCACGGCCTTGCGCGTGCTGGCCCAGGAAAACCGCGATACGCGCATGTCGGAAGCTGAAAAGAAGGCCGCCGCCCTGCCACCAAAGCTGACCGTGCCAATGATCCTGTTCTTCCTGCCGGTCATCTTCGTCATCATCCTCGGACCCTCCATCATCCTGGTCATGAAGCTGCAATAGCGGGCGCCAGACGTAAAGCGGACCCTTGACTTATCCCTCTCCGCGAAGCAGGGAGGGTGCCCCGCGCCAGCGAACCGGGTGGGGGCTGTGCCCCGGGCAAAGGCCCCCGTCCGTCACGCGCGAAAGATCGCGCGCGCCACATTCCCCACTTTTCGGTTGGAGAAGGATAATACAGCGGAGATCAGCCCTGGTTGCCGTCTGACAGTTGCTGCCAGGTATTGGGCTGCGACAGCATCTTCTTGAGATAGGCCATGTTGGCCTCGACCTGATCGGGCGGCAGGTCTTCGCTGGCGAGTTTGCTGGCGTCTTCAAAGCGCCCCTGGAGGCCGACAACGAGGGCGAGGTTCTGCCGCAGCCTCGGTTCGCTGCGCGCCCGGGGCAGGGCGTTGGCTTGGCGCAGGGTGATTTCCGCCTGCTGCAGATTGCCTTCAAGGGCAAACGACATGCCGAGATTATTCAGCACACTGAGATTATTGCCATCGAGCGCCAGGGCGCGCTTGTAGGCGTCGCGGGCCTTCTCATAGAGGCTCTGCTGGTCATAGGCCGAGCCCAGGGCGGAAAGTACGCGCCAGTCGGCGGTCTTGGACTCGGCGGCGCGTTCAAGCAGCGGCAGCGCGTCGCTGGCCCGGCCGGATGCGACGAGTTTCTTGCCATAAAGTGCCGCCACCTGCATGTTCGCCGGATTGGTTTCGGTGACGCGGGCCAGTACCTCGAGCTGCCGGTCGGTCTGGCCGAGGCCCTCGAGACCGTTGGCATAGGCAACGCCCTTATTGACATTTGTCTGGTCGGCCTGCCAGGCCTTGCCGAGTTCAGCGGTGTTGCGGAACGAGGCAGGTGCCGTCGACGCGGTGTTCATCGGATCGAGCGCCCCGAATGACGCCGTCTTCTGCTGGCAGCCCGCCACAGCGATTGCCGAAACCATCACCAGCATCGCTGCCTTGGGCCGCAGTTGCCTCAGGGACCGCGAGGGCGTCATCGAAAACACTCCAGATTGCCGTTGTGACAGCGGATCATGGGCGATGAGTGGTCAATAAAAGATTAACCATGTTTGCAAACCACGTTAAGAATTGCGAAATGCCCGGAGCGACTCATGCCTGACCCCGACAAAATTCTTTTGCCCGCCAGCGCAGGAAAGAATGCCACGCCCATCACCGCCGTCTCGTCAATGAACTGGGAGGAGGTACAAGCCGGGCTTTCCCCGGTGGCGCGGCGCTGGGCTGATGCCCATGGCTTTTCGGGCGAAGCGGGCAGGGTTCTGCTTGTTCCCGGCGAAGGCGGCGGCATCGCCGGAGTATTGGCCGGTGTCAGCTCCGATCCCTTTGCACTTGGCCGTCTCGCCACCTTGCTGCCCGTCGGCATCTATGACCTGCGCGGCGACGTGAAATCCCCTCGGCTGGCGGCCCTGGGCTGGTGCCTGGAAGCCTACAGCTTCGACACCTATCGCCAGGGTTCAAGAGCCCGCCCCCGCCTGGCCTGCCCGGCGGGTGTCAGCCGTGACGAGGTTCTCCGCGCCGCCCGCGCCACCTGGCTCGCCCGTGATCTGGTCAACACCCCGGCCTCCGACTTGGGACCAGACGAACTGGAGCGTGCCGCCAAGGCGCTTGCCGCCACCCACAAGGCGAAAGTCACCGTTATCCGGGGCAAGGCGCTCGAGACCGGTTTTCCGATGATCCATCATGTCGGCAAGGCCAGTCCCCGGGCACCGCGCCTGATTGACATAAGCTGGGGGCCGCCGCGCGCGCCGAAGGTGACGCTGGTCGGCAAGGGCGTGTGTTTCGATACCGGCGGTCTCGACATCAAGCCGGCCTCGGGCATGTTGCTGATGAAGAAGGACATGGGAGGTGCCGCCAATGTGCTGGGGCTGGCGCAGATGATCATGGCGGCGAAATTGCCGGTGCGCTTGCGGGTGCTCATTCCGGCGGTGGAGAATTCGATCGCCGGCAATGCCTTCCGCCCCGGCGACGTTTTGACCAGCCGCAAGGGCCTGACCGTCGAGATCGGCAACACCGACGCCGAGGGCCGCCTGGTCCTCGCCGATGCCCTGGCCTTGGCCGACATGGAGCAGCCCGACCTGCTGGTTGACATGGCAACCTTGACTGGCGCCGCCCGCGTGGCGCTCGGCCCCGACCTGCCGCCATTTTACACCGATGACGATGACGCAGCTTCGGCCATCGCTGCTGCCTCTGAAACGGAAAACGATCCGGTGTGGCGCATGCCCTTGTGGGAACCCTATGGGCGGCTGTTTGAATCGGGGATCGCGGACTTGAACAACAGCGGCGACTCCGGTTTCGCCGGTTCAATCACCGCCGCCCTGTTTCTCAAACGCTTTGTCGAAAGGGCGAAAACCTGGGTGCATTTCGATATCTTCGCCTGGACGCCAATGGCGCGCCCCGGAAGGCCCAAGGGTGGCGAAGCCCAGGCCATCCGGGCGCTCTTCGCGGTGATCCGCGACCGCTACGCAAAGTAGCTTGCATCGCAGGTGTAAACGCGCAAATCTGATACGGGTCCGTAACGATATAGAGCGTTCCGGCGGTGAATCGGATGAGCGTGGCACTGACGACCGTACAGGCTTTGAGACTCTGGCATGGCGTCGCCCTCTCCACGGTGCGCGATGGCGAGCCGGACCTGTCAGTGCGCCAGTTGTGCATCCTGCTGACCATCTATCTGGAAGCACCACCCCACACGGTGCGCGGTCTGGCGAAGAAACTCGGCGTTTCAAAACCCGTCATCACCCGGGCGCTTGATGCGATGGGCAAGCTCGAACTGGTCACCCGCCGCCGCGACGAGGCCGACCGGCGCAACGTCCTGATCCAGCGCACGGTGAAGGGTGCGCTCTATCTCGAACGCCTTGCCGACACGATTGGCAACCTGTCGCAAAGCATTTAACAACGGCGCCATGACCGCACTCGACAATCGCCTGAATGTTTTCCGGCCCAACCTGGCCGACGCGCGCCTGCGTGGCCGGGTCGAAGCTGAGGCCTTTTCCGATGGCCTGCTGATGCAAGTGGCCGCACCCATCGTACCGGTTCATCGCGAACCGCGCGCCGACGCCATGCAGATGACGCAAGCCCTTCTGGGCGAGACGCTGCGCGTCTTCGACATGGCCGATGGCTGGGCCTGGGTGCAGCTTACGGCGGATCGCTATGTCGGATACGTCACCGCCAGCGCCCTGTCGGATGAGGTGACGGCACCGACCCACCGTGTCGCCGTGCCATCGACTCTCATCTATCCCAAGCCCAACCTGAAGTCCCAGCCCGCCGTTCCCGTCACCATGAATGCCCGTGTCACCGTCACCGGGACTGAAGGTGTTTTCGCCTGGCTGGCCAATGACCGTTTCATCTATTCAGCCCACCTCAAACCCTTAAGCGACAACGAAACGGATTTTACCGCCGTGGCCGGAATGTTCCGCCATGCACCCTATTACTGGGGCGGCAAGTCGGTGCATGGGCTGGATTGTTCCGGCCTCGTCCAGCTGGCGCTTGAGGCCTGCGGCCTGTCATGCCCGCGTGACAGCGACATGCAGGAGAGCCTCGGCCAGCCACTGCTGGTCAATGATCTCGACACCCTGGCGCGCGGCGACCTGGTGTTCTGGAAAGGCCACGTCGGCATCATGACAGGCAGCGAAACCCTGCTGCACGCCAACGGCCATCACATGATGGTGGTGTCCGAACCCCTGCGCGATGCCATCGCCCGCATCGGAGCGACAGGCAGCGGCGTGACGCACATCCGCAGGCTTTAATACCCGCGCACCCGGTCCACGAGATTTTCCAGTGTCCCGCCTGCCTTGTGCCGGGCGATTTGCCGGGCCACGTAGGCGCAGATCACTTGCGGATCGGAGTCGGCGGCGCAATGCGGTGTGATGGTGACGCGCGGATGCGTCCACAGCAGACTGTCCTGGGGCAAGGGTTCGGCAGCGAAGACATCGAGTGTCGCGGCGCCAAGCTCGCCCGCATCAAGCGCCGCCAGAATATCCTCGGCCACCTGCTGGCGCCCGCGCCCGGCGTTGATGACGACGGGCGCCCCCAATGGACCTTTGCGTGACAGTTTGGCGATCGAGGCGCGGTTGATGATGCCGTCGGTCTCGGGCGTGGCGGGTAGCAGCGACACCAGAACGTCGGTGCGGCGCAGGAAGGAATCGAATTCGGCCTCACCGGCATAACAATGCACGCCGTCGATGTGCTTGCGTGAGCGGCTCCAGCCCGCCACCTTGAAGCCCAGATCGCGCAGCCGTTCGGCTGAATCCCGGCCCATGACGCCAAGCCCCATGATGCCCACCGCCAGATCGCTGGCCGCATGGGTCCCGAACGAGTCCCAGATTTTATTCTTCTGGTTGGCATCGAGGCGGCGCTGCTGGCGATGATGCATCAGCACATGCAGCACCACATATTCGGTCATCCGTCCGGTCAGGTCAGGCTCGTTCACCCGCACGATGGGAATTTCGGCGGGCAGCGTCGGATCGCGCAGGATGGCGTCCACCCCGGCGCCCAGCGAGAAGATAACCTTGAGGTTGGGCAGGCTCTTCAGCACATTGGCGGGCGGCAGCCAGGCCGCCGCATACTCGATATCGGAGATCGCACCAAGCCTGTCGGGCCACACCCGCACATCAAGCGCCGGCGCCGCCTTGTGCATGGCCGCCGTCCAGGTGGCGATGGGCCAGGTGGGCAATATGAAGGCGAAGGCCATGGGTCTATTGCCTCACGACATTGTCGGGTGATGTTTTGAGATTGAGGGCCGCCGCGATGAGGGCCTTGGTGTAATCGGTTTTGGGTGCCGAGAACACCTCCGACGTCAAGCCGCTTTCGACCATCTGGCCATTGCGCATGACGATGACTTCGTTGGCCAGCGCCCGCACCACCTTGAGATCGTGGCTGATGAAGAGATAGGCGAGGTTGTGCTTCTGCTGCAAGCCGCGCAGCAGCTCGACGATCTGCGCCTGCACCGACATGTCGAGTGCCGAGGTGGGCTCATCGAGCATGATGAAGGACGGCTCCAGTGCCAGTGCCCGCGCAATGGCGATGCGCTGGCGCTGGCCGCCGGAAAATTCGTGGGGGTAACGGTCCATGGTCTCGGGATCGAGCCCCACCTCGCTCAACGCCTTGGCCACAATGGCGCGGCGCTCGGCGAGTTTGAGCGACTTGCCTTGCACCATCAGGCCCTCTTCGACGATCTGCTGGATCGACAGCCGCGGTGACAATGAGCCGAAGGGGTCCTGGAAGACGATCTGCATGTCCTTGCGCAAGGGCCGCATCATCTTCGAATTATAGCCGTCGATGTTTTTGCCCATATAGATGATCGGCCCTTCGGAACTGATCAGCCGCAGCAGCGCCAGGCCAAGCGTCGTCTTGCCCGATCCCGACTCGCCGACGATGCCAAGGGTCTGCCCGGCCCGCACCTTGGCATCGATGCCGTCGACCGCCTTGATGTAGCCAACCGTCTTGCGGAAAAATCCACGCTTGATGGGAAACCACACCTTGAGGCCCCGGGTCTCGATCATCACAGGTGCTGTGGGATCATGCGGCGGCGGCGAACCCTTGGGCTCCGCCGACAGCAGCATCTTCGTGTAAGCATGTTGCGGATCAGCAAAGACCTGTCTGGCATCGCCTGCCTCCACCACTTTGCCCTTCTGCATCACGGCGATCTTGTCGGCCATGTGCCTGACGATGCCGAGATCATGGGTGATAAGCAGCAGGGCCATGCCGTTTTCCTGCTGCAGATCCTTCAGCAGCTTCAGGATCTGCGCTTGCACCGTGACATCGAGCGCCGTCGTCGGTTCGTCGGCAATCAGCAGGTCGGGGTTGTTGGCCAGCGCCATGGCGATCATCACCCGCTGGCGCTGTCCACCCGACAGTTGATGCGGATAATCCAGCAGGCGCGTTGCCGCATCGCGGATGCCGACCTTGGTCAGTAACTCGACGATACGTTCGCGCGCCTTGTCACCCTTCAGCCCCTGATGCAGATCGAGGATTTCGCCGATCTGCCGCTCCACCGGATGCAGCGGATTGAGCGAGGTCATCGGCTCCTGGAAAATCATGGTGATGTCATTGCCGCGCACCTTGCGCAACTCGCGCTCGTCGGCACCAAGCAGTTCCTTACCCTTGAAAGTGATCGATCCGGAGGGGTGCGAGGCCGACGGATAGGGCAGGAGCTTGAGAATGGAAAGTGCCGACACCGATTTCCCCGAACCCGACTCGCCCACCAGCGCCAAGGTTTCGCCCTTGCCCACCGCGAATGAAATATGGTCAACGGCGAGCGTCGCCTTGCCGCCTTGGCCGAACGCCACCGACAGGTCTTTCACCTCGAGAAGCGACTCGCTCATGCGAATGTCTTTCGCGGATCGAGCGCGTCACGCACCGCCTCGCCGATGAACACCAGAAGGGTCAGCATGATGGAAAGCACGAGGAAAGCGGTAATCCCCAGCCATGGCGCCTGCAAATTGTTCTTGCCCTGGGCCACCAGTTCGCCCAGCGACGGCGAACCGGGCGGCAGGCCAAAGCCCAGGAAATCCAGCGCATTGAGGGTGGTCACCGAACCCGCCACGATGAACGGCATGAAGGTGACGGTCGAGACCACGGCATTGGGCAGCAGATGCTTGAACATGATCTTCGCATCCGAAAGCCCCAGGGCGCGAGCCGCGCGCACATATTCGAAGTTCCGTGCCCGGAGGAATTCGGCGCGCACCAGGCCTACCAGTCCGGTCCATGAGAACAGCACCAGGACGAACAGCAGAATCCAGAAGGTCGGCGTGATGAATGCGGCGAGGATGATCAGCAGATAGAGTGTCGGTATCGCCGTCCAGATTTCGATGAAGCGCTGGAACAGCAAATCGGTCCAGCCGCCGAAATAGCCCTGGATGGCGCCCGCCGCCATGCCGATGATCGACGACAGCACCGAAAGGATCAGACCGAAGGCGACCGAAATGCGGAAACCATAGATCAGGCGGGCGACGACATCGCGGCCCTGATCATCGGTGCCGAGCCAATTGAGATTGCCGAAAGCGCAATTGGCGTCCGCCGGTCCTTGCGGATACTTGCCGCAGGCCTCCTCGCGCGTCAGACTCGAGGCCGGCGGCGAAGGTGCGGGCTGCGGCAATTCATTGTTCACGGTGTTGTAGGAATAGCGGATCGGCGCCCAGATCAGCCAGCCATTGGCGGCAATCTCGTCCTGGTTGACCGGATCGCGGAAATCAGTACGGGCGAGGAAGCCGCCAAACTTCGATTCCGGATAATCCGTAAACGTCGGGAACAGCAACTCGCCCTTGTATGACGCAAGGATGGGCCGGTCGTTGGCGATGAACGGTGCAAAGACCGAGATCAGAAACAGCACGGCAAAAATCCAGAAGGACCAGTAGCCGCGGCGGTTGCGCGTGAAGAAATACCAGCGGCGCTGGTTCAGCCCGGAAATCTTGAACAGCCCCATCCTCAGACATCCCGCCGCGCGAAATCGATACGCGGGTCGATCCACATATACATGAGGTCCGAGATCAGGCCGACCACCAGGCCAACCAGCGTGAAGATATAGAGATTGGCAAAAAAGATCGGATAGTCGCGGTCAAGGGCTGCTTTGTAGGTCAGGTAACCAAGGCCATCAAGCGAGAACACCGTCTCGATGAGCAGCGCCCCGGTGAAGAAGGCGCCGAGAAATGCCCCCGGAAAACCGGAGATGACCAGCAGCATGGCATTGCGGAAAACGTGGCCATAGAGCACCTGCTTCTCGGTCAGCCCCTTGGCCCGCGCCGTCGTGACATATTGCTTGCGGATTTCGTCGAGGAACGAATTCTTGGTCAGCATGGTCATGGTCGCGAAGGCGCCAACCCCCATGGCAAGAAGCGGCAGCGTGAGATGCCAGGCGTAATCCATGGCCTTGCCCAGAAAACCAAGCTGCGCGAAATTGTCCGAGGTCAGGCCGCGCAGCGGGAACCAGCTGAAGTAACTGCCGCCGGCGAACACCACGATCAGCATGATGGCGAAGATGAAGCTTGGAATGGCATAGCCGATGGTGATGACGGTGGATGTCCAAACGTCGAAGGATGTTCCGTCGCGGACCGCCTTGCGGATGCCGAGCGGGATCGACACCGTGTACTGAATGAGCGTCAGCCAAAGTCCGAGCGAAATCGACACCGGCATCTTCTCGGCCATCAGGCTGAGAACGCTGCGGTCGCGGAAATAACTGTCACCGAAATTGAAGGTGAGATAGTTTTTTATCATCAGCAGGAAGCGCTCATGCACCGGCTTGTCGAAGCCGAACTGCTTTTCCAGCGACTTGATGAATTCGGGGTCGAGCCCCTCGGCGCCGCGGTATTTGAGCGTGGCGCCGCCGCCGCCCGTCACCTGGTCCTGGTTGCCGCCGCCCGCCTCGTTGCCGCTGTTGCCGCTGATTCGCGAGGTGGCGTCGGTGTCGGTGCCCTGCACCTTGGCGATAATCTGCTCGATCGGCCCTCCCGGCACGAACTGGATCACCGCGAAATTGATCAGCATGATGCCGAGCAGCGTCGGGATCATCAGCAGCAGTCGTTTGAGGATATAGGCGGCCATGGTGCCTGTCAGTTGGCCCGGGTGATTCTCGCGGCTCTGTCCGCGTCATACCACCAGGTATCGACGATGCCACGGTCGTATTTTGGCTTGAGCGGTGGCCTGCCGAAAATATCCCAGTGGGCGATCCAGTGGCTGCCTTTGTGCCAGTTGGGTATCCAGAAATGTTCGGCGCGCAGCACCCGGTCGAGTGCGCGGCCTGCGACATTGAGCTCGGCGCGGGACTTCGCGGAAACCACCTTCTCGATCAGGGCATCGATCTCGGGACTGGCGACGCCCGACATG
>JBKJQD010000264.1:0-7670 GCA_046594125.1 Aestuariivirga sp. | reverse complement strand
ACCTCGCCGAGTTCGGCAGGCGCATCGGCCATCACCTGACCCGCGACGAGTGGATCAGGGCGCGGCGGGCGGCGATGATGCCCAGCGCCGAGGTTCTCGATCTGGCGCGGCATATCGGACAGCAGGCGCGGCTGGCCATCTACACCAACAACGGGCCACTGGCGAAAGCCTCGATGCAAGAGCTGTTTCCGGAAGTGGCGGAGATTTTTGGCGAGCGCTATTTTTCTTTCGAGTTCGCCACCAAGAAGCCCGATCCCGCCAGCTTCCGCCGCCTCATGGCGCGCATGGCCGAAGAGCCGGAGCATTGCTGGTTCATCGACGACAAAAAATCCAACGTGCAGGGCGCCCGCCTGGCCGGGCTGAGGGGGCACCACTTCCGCTCCTTCGCGCAGCTTCGCGACGAAGCGGTCACGCTGGGATTTTCGCCATGACCGGGAATACCCAGGCGCGCTTTGTTTCGGGCAGCATCATGCGCCATGTGGTGATCATGACCTTCACCGGGGCGCTGGGCCTGATGGCCATGTTCCTTGTCGATCTGGCGGACTTGTTTTTCCTCAGCCTCTTGAACCAGACCGAGATTACAGCGGCCATTGGCTATGCCGGAACCATCGTCTTCGCCAATTTGTCGATGAGCCTCGGCACCGGCATTGCGGCGGCGGCCCTGGTGGCGCGCAATCTCGGGGCCAGGCAAACCGAACGCGCCCAGGAATTCGCGTCAAGCTGCCTGCTGTTCGCGCTGCTGGTGTCGGCCAGCATCACCGCCGTCATCGCCATCACCTCGCCCTGGCTGCTCGATCTGCTTGGCGCCCATGGCGAGGCCAAGCGTCTGGCGCTGCTCTTCATATGGACGCTGACGCCGGGCTACATCCTGATTGCCGGAGCGGTGTGCTGCGCCTTCATCCTGCGCGGCCTGGGCGATGCGCGGCGCGCCATGTACATCACCCTGTCAGCCGCCATCATCACCGCCGTGCTTGATCCGATTTTCATTCTGGTTTTCAAGCTGGGCATTCAGGGTGCGGCGCTCGCCAATGTGATCGGCTATGGTGTGTCCTTCTTGATCGGCCTCAATGGCGTGGCGCGGGTTCACCGCTTTCTGGTGCCGCTGCGCCTTGGGGCCTTGCGCTGCGATCTTCCGGAAATTCGCGCCATCGCCGTTCCGGCCATCCTGACGCAGCTCGCAACACCTTTTGCCAATGCTTACATGACCCGCGCCGTGGCACCCTTCGGCGATGAGGCGGTGGCGGCATCGGCGATCATCGGGCGCCTGGTGCCGGTGGCCTTCGGCATCATCTTCTCGCTGTCGGGTTCAGTCGGGCCGATCATTGGCCAGAACTTCGGCGCCAGGCAGTATGACCGGGTGCGGCAAACCCTGAAGGACGGGCTCAAGTTTTCGATCCTCTATTCACTCATCACCTCGGCGCTGCTGTTCATCTTCAAGCACGATATCGCCGAAGCCTTCCGGGCCTCGGGCCGCACCGTCGATCTCGTCGTCTTCTTCTGTACTTTCGTGGCGGTGAGTTGGGCCTTCGCGGGCGGCCAGTTCGTGGCCAATGCCGCCTTCAACAATCTCGGGCGGCCCAATCTCTCGACATGGTTCAATTGGAGCAAGGCGACGGTGGGCACCATTCCCTTCGCCATGGCCGGCGCCCAGATGGGCGGACCTGAAGGCGTGATGATGGGCACCGCCGCGGGCTCGGTCATCTTCGGCATTGCTTCCGTGCTGGCAGCCTTTAGGATCGCCGGACGGATCGGGGAGTGAACCATGACGTTGATGACCATGCTCGACGCGGCCCAGGGGGCTAAGTTTTTCGCGGAGGCCGCGGCGGTCACGGAACTGCCGGCACCGCAATGCCGGGCAGTCATGGAAAAACTCTGCCCGGCAATTGCCGCGCAAATGAAGGCCAAGGCCGAAGCCGACGCCGATCTCTATGACTCGCTCATGGCGCTGCTCGAAGACAACGGCGATCAATCGCCGCTCGATGACCCGGGCGCCCTGACCGATGGCGATGCACTCGAAGATGGTGCCGCCATCCTCACCGATGTCTATGGCTCGCGCAATGCCGCCATGGTCGAAATGCGCAAGCTGGCGGGCGATGTGCCGGAGACGGCGCTGTCCAAGCTGGCGGCCATTGGCGCCACGGCGGTGGTCGCGGCTCTCGCCCAGTCGAACCGCAGAGTCATGCCGCTGGCCGCCACCCTGCAACTGAGCGGCGCGCAACAGGCAGTAAGCGGCGGCGGCATTTTCAGCGTTCTGGTCAGTTCGCTGATCAAGGGCGCGGTTCAGGCCGCGGCGCGCCAGTTCGCCCCCAAGCGGCGGCGGCGCAGCACCACGCGCTACACCACCACCCGGCGCAAGAGCCGCAGCACGGCCACCAGACGAAGCGCCTCGACCTCGGCGCTGGAAGACATCTTCAGCGAAATTCTCGGCACCCGGCGCAAGTAGCAACCAGGAGAGTAGATCATGGACCTCGAAGCACTCGGCCAGCAGTTTGGCCTCACCCCCCAGCAAACCCAGGCGGCTTTCGAAGCGCTGGCCCCGGTGGTCGCCTCCGGACTTCGGCGTCAGGCATCGGGCGGCGGGCTGTCCGATCTGGCCGGCGCCCTCCAAGGTGGCGCCCACACGCGCTATGCCGATGACCCATCGGCCGCATCGTCACCGCAGGCGGTGGATGACGGCAATGCCATTCTCGGGCAGATCTTCGGTTCCAAGGACATGAGCCGCGGCGTTGCCCAGCAGCTTTCGGCCAATACCGGCATTGGTGCTGCCATCCTCAAGAAGATGCTGCCGGTGATCGCCGCCATGATCATGGGGCAACTGGCCAAATCGGCCATGGGGGGAAGTTCGGGCGGCGGCAGTTCTGGCGGCGGCCTTGGCGATATCCTGGGCCAGATTCTGGGCGGCGGCCAGCAAGGCCAGGCTGGCGGCGGTGGCCTCGGAGACATTCTCGGCCAGGTGCTCGGCGGGGCCACGCAATCGGGCGGCGGTGGCTTGGGCGACATCCTCGGCCAAGTGCTCGGCGGTGGCCAGCAGGGCCAGTCCGGCGGTGGCGGACTCGGTGACATACTGGGGCAGGTCTTGGGCGGCGGTACCACGCAGGGCAATGCCGCCGACGATTTGCTCAAATCGGTCAGCGAAGCGCTGCGCCGCCGTTAACCCCGGCTCACCACCCGGCGCTGCATGGAGCGCTCCTCCAGCGCCAGGGCGGCATTGACGCTGAGCGGCAATCCCGAAGCCCAGTACACGTCGTGGCGCGTCACGCCGATGTCGCGCAGCATGTAATCGTCGTAGGCCTGCAGGCGGGTTACGGCGCGGCGGGCCTGCCAGTTGCGATAGAGGCGCGTCAGCAGGGCTTCCTGCCCGCTGGCACCAAACGAGGCCGCATGGTTCATGGCATAGTCTCTCATGGCAAAGTCCTCCTGTTGCCGGGAAGACCTGTTCTTCCCGAGGCCGGTCCTCCTGAAGGCGGACCACATTCACTGTCGTGATGATGCAGATATGATGGATTTCGATTGATTTATCTAACGAATGTATTTTATGATATCCATCACCAATCATGATGGATGGCAGACATGATCCCCAATCTCGATATCGACCTGATGAAGACATTTCTGGCCATCGCCGACAGCGGCAGCTTCACGCGAGCCGCGGAAGACGTGCACAAAACCCAGTCGGCGGTGTCGATGCAGATGAAGCGGCTGGAAGAGCTTCTGGGGCGGCCGCTGTTTGCGCGCGATGGCCGGGCCAGCCGCCTGACCGCCGATGGCGAACGGCTGATCGACTATGCCCGGCGCATGGTGGCGATCAACGACGAGGCCGTCTCGGCCTTCACCCGCCCCGAACTCACCGGCACGGTGCGCTTTGGCACGCCCGACGATTATGCTGATCGCTTCCTGCCAGAAATCCTGGCGCGTTTCGCGCGCACCCATCCGATGGTGACGGTCGACGTCGAGTGCGTCAGCAGCATGACGCTGTACGAGCGCACCAGGCGCGGTGTCATGGACTTGGCGCTGGTGACATTCTTCAGCGACATGCGCACCGACGAGCCGGTCCGCCGCGAACCGCTGGTGTGGGTGACGTCGGCCAAGCACAGCGTGCATCTGCTCGACGTGCTGCCGGTGGCCAGCCCGGATTGCGAATGGCGCAAGGCGGCACTCAGCGCCCTTGATTCACAGAAGCGCAAATACCGCATCGCCTATGCCAGTTCCAATTCCAACGCCATCAGCGCCGTGGTGCAGACCGGACTGGCGGTGGGTGCCGTCCCCGAACTCTGCGTCAGGCCGGGCATGCGGGTGTTGACCGAGAAGGATGGCTTCCCGGTCATCGGCAGTTTCGACATCGGTCTGGCGCGCCGGCCGGGAAAGTCCAACGCCGCCATCGACGCCCTGGCGCGGCACGTGACCGAGAGCCTGTCGAACCTCAGTCCGGTGATGATCGCGGCGGAGTGAGTGATGGCGGGCGGACTGAAAGATTATCGACGCACGCATCGAGGCTGCACGGCTTGGCGATATAGCAACGAGCGCTGAAGCGGCGGCAGTGTTTGGCAAGTACCGGATAGCACCCCCCAACGATCCGTCACCCCGGCGAAGGCCGGCGTCCCGCTACTTATGATAAGTATGAAAGCGGCTTACCGTTTCAATACGCGTAATCCCTGAACACCCTCTCGATATTTCCGTTCCAGTTGCCGTTGTAGAGGGTGAGCAGGTTTTCGGCGGCGGTTTTGCCGGTTGCCACCGTCTCATCCAGCACGTCGAGGAAGGCGGCTTCGGTTTTGCCTTTGCAGCCCAGTTCGCCGCGCGCCTCAAGGCCTGAGCGCGCGAACTTCAGGACATCGCGGGAAATATCCTGAACCGTCCGTCCACGGATCATTGCCTTCAAGCCCTGGGTGGGAACCGCGTCGCGCAAGGCCTGACGCTCAGGCGTGGTCCAGTCCTTCACCAGATCCCAGGCGGCATCAAGCGCATTCTGGTCGTAGAGCAGCCCGGTGAAAAGGGCGGGCAACGCGCAGAGCCTGCGCCACGGGCCTGAATCGCAGCCGCGCATCTCGAGATATTTCTTGAGGCGCACTTCCGGGAAAATCGTCGTCAGATGATCCGACCAGTCCTTCAGCACCGGCTTCTCGCCGGGCAATTGCGGGAGTTTGCCGTCAAGGAATTTGCGGAAGCTCTCGCCCGCCGTGTTGATGAACCGGCCATCGCGGATGACGAAATACATCGGCACGTCGAGGGCATAATCGGCATAGCGCTCGAAGCTCATGCCATCCTCGAAAACGAAGGGCAGCATGCCAGCCCTGGCATTGTCGGTATCACGCCAGACCTCGGATCGGAACGACAGGAAGCCATTGGGCTTGCCTTCGAGGAATGGCGAATTGGCGAACAGCGCCGTGGCAATCGGCTGCAGGGCGACTGACACGCGCAGCTTCTGCACCATGTCAGCTTCAGACCCGAAGTCGAGGTTCACCTGCACGGTGCAGGTGCGGAACATCATGTCGCGGCCATACTTGCCGACCTTGTCCATGTAGGGCGCCATGATGTTGTAGCGGCCCTTGGGCATGACCGGGGTTTGACCCCTCGTCCACACTGGCGAGGCGCCAAGCCCCAGGAAACCAATGCCCAGCGCATCGCCGATCTCGCGCACCTGGTCGAGATGCTCATGCACCTCCTCGCAGGTGTCGTGCACGGTTTTCAAGGGCGCGCCGGAAAGTTCGAACTGGCCACCGGGCTCAAGCGAGACGTTGCCGAGGCCATGGGGATCGGACAGGGCGATGATGTTGCCGCCCTCGTAGACACCGGCCCAGCCGTAACGGTCGCGCAGGCCTTCGAGCAGGGCCCGGATCGAGCGCGGGCCGTCATAGGGAACCGGCCTGAGCGTATCGGTGAGGAAGGCGAATTTTTCGTGCTCGGTGCCGATGCGCCAGTCTTCCTTGGGTTTGTTGCCCTCTTCGAAATAGCCGATGAGTTGGGCTTTGGTTTCAATGGGCGCGCGCGCCGCTGGCGTATCGGGGGTCGGTCCGCTCACGTGTGTATTCCTGGTTGCCGTGGAGATGAGGATGTAGGCGGCTGTCCTACATCGGGCAAGTCAAAGATTGCATGACAATTCATCAGGCTTGATGATGCCAGTCGCCGAGTGCCGCCTGCACCAGGGTCAGCGCCGCCACCGCCGCCGTGTCGGCGCGCATGATGCGGGGGCCTAGCGAAATCGCCGTGGCAAAGGGCAGCGAGCGGATCAAGGCGCGCTCGTCATCGGTGAAGCCGCCTTCAGGGCCGATTAGCACGGCGGCAGGCGCTTTCAACTTGCGCAGCGTTTCAAGCGGATTGGCGAGGCCCGCCGTCTCGTCGCAGTGGATCAGCGCCCGGCCCGGCTCCCACTCGGCCAGACAGCGCGCCAGCTTCACCGGTTCGGCTACGTCGGGCACAAAGACCAGATTGCATTGTTCGGCGGCCTCGATGACATTGGCCCTCATGCGAACAAGGTTGACGCGCTCGGCGATGGTGCGGGCGGTGATCACCGGACGCAGGCGGCGCGCCCCAAGCTCGGTGGCCTTCTGCACCACGTAATCGAGGCGCGCATGTTTGAGGGGTGCGAAGACATAATCGATATCGGGTGGCGGAGTAACCTCCGAGACCCGGCGCTCGCAACGCAATGTCACAGTCTTCTTTGACACCGTGGCGAGATAGCACAGCCATTCGCCATCGCGGCCATTGAAGGCGCGGACCGCATCGCCAGAAACGAGGCGCAGCACAGCCGTCAGGTAGTGGCCCGGCTCGCGGTCCAGTTCGATGTCGCGGGTTTCATTGAGTTCGGCGGCGACGAAAAGGCGGGGAGTGGTTTTCATGGGCGCCCCGGTGTACACCGCCGCCATGAAGGATGCCAACGCCCCAGATTTTAGCGTCGCCGATGCCCTGCCCGGCCATTGGGCGGAGCGCTGGCTGCCGGAAGCCGCGCGCCCCTATGGGCGGCTGATGCGTTTGGAACGGCCCATCGGCTGGTGGCTGCTGCTGCTGCCGTGCTGGTGGGGCCTGCTGCTGGGCCAGATGGCGGCGGGCGGCGGCGTGCCAAACTTGTGGTACGCGCTGCTGTTTATGCTTGGCGCCATCGTCATGCGCGGGGCCGGCTGTACTCTCAACGACATCGCCGACCGCGACATCGATGCACAAGTGGCGCGCACGCGTTTGCGGCCCATCGCCTCCGGACAGGTGAGTGTCACGCAAGCGCTGGTGCTGTTGGTCTGCCTGTGCCTGGCCGGACTGGTGATATTGTTGCAATTCAACTGGTACACAGTTTCGGTGGGCGCCGCGTCGCTGGTCATTGTCGCCGTCTACCCCTTCATGAAGCGCATCACCTACTGGCCGCAGGCGGTGCTGGGGCTGGCCTTCAATTGGGGGGCGCTGGTCGGCTGGAGTTCGATCCATGCCAGCCTGTCATGGCCACCGCTGCTGCTTTATGCGGGCGGCATTTCATGGACGCTGGCCTATGACACCATCTATGCCCATATGGACAAGGACGACGACATCCTGATTGGTGTCAAATCCACCGCACTCAAGTTCGGCGGTAGTTCGATTTACTGGCTGGCCGGGTTTTTCGCCCTGGCGCTGGCGCTGATCGCCTCCGCCATCTTTCTGGCCGGTGGCGGCATCATCGCCTTCACCGGGCTGGCTGGTACCGCCCTCCA
>JBKJQD010000393.1:0-7474 GCA_046594125.1 Aestuariivirga sp. | reverse complement strand
ATAACGCGCCCGTTCGGCAAACTGCGGCTTGGTAATGCCTGTCGAGCGGTGCCGGCCAACCAGCATGCCGTTGGCGTCTTCACCCACGATATCGTAGAGGAAAATATCCTGGGTCACGATGACCTCACCTTCCATCCCGAGGATCTCGGTGATGTGGGTGATACGACGCGAACCGTCTCGCAGGCGGGCCGCCTGCACCACGACGTCGATCGAGGACGTGATCATTTCGCGAATGGTGCGGCTGGGCAGGCTATAGCCGCCCATGGTGATCATCGACTCGAGACGAGACAGCGCCTCGCGGGGGCTATTGGCGTGGAGCGTACCCATCGAGCCGTCGTGGCCCGTATTCATCGCCTGCAGCAGGTCGAAGCTTTCGGGGCCGCGGACTTCGCCGACGATGATGCGTTCAGGACGCATACGCAGGCAGTTCTTGACAAGATCGCGCATAGTGATTTCGCCCTCGCCCTCGAGATTGGGCGGGCGGGTTTCAAGGCGCACCACATGCGGCTGCTGCAACTGCAGTTCGGCGGCGTCTTCGCAGGTGATGACGCGCTCGTCATGCTCGATGTAGCCGGTGAGACAGTTGAGCAGCGTGGTCTTGCCGGAGCCGGTACCGCCGGAAATCAGCACGTTGCAGCGTACGCGGCCGATAATCTCCAGGATCGTGGCGCCTTCCGGGGTGATCGATCCGAACTTCACCAGATCGGGAAGCTTGAGGCGGTCCTTCTTGAACTTGCGGATGGTGAGGCAGGCGCCGTCGATGGCCAGCGGCGGGGCGATGACGTTGACGCGCGATCCATCGGGCAGGCGGGCGTCGCAAATCGGGCTTGCTTCATCGACACGGCGGCCGATCTGGCTGACGATGCGCTGGCAAATGTTCAGCAGCTGACTGTTGTCGCGAAAGCGCACGCCGGTCTTTTGCATTTTGCCGCCGACTTCGATGAACGTCGCATTGGCGCCATTCACCATGATGTCCGAGATATCGTCGCGGGCCAGCAGCGGTTCGAGAGGGCCATAGCCCAGCACGTCGTTGCAGATGTCCTCGAGCAATTCCTCCTGCTCGGCGATCGACATCACCACATCTTTCAGGGTGATGATCTCGTTGACGATGTCGCGAATTTCATCGCGGGCGGCGTCGCGGTCAAGCTGGCCTAACTGCGTCAGATCGATGGCATCAATGAGCGCGTTGAAAATCGTGCTCTTGATGTCATAGTAATTTTCGGACTTCCGCGCCGATATGCCCGGTTCCGCCTTCTTGGCGGGCTGCGGGGCAGGTGCCGCGCCGGCCTGTGGACTGGCAGCGGGGCGGGCCACCTGGCCACCCGGCAGCGGCAGGTCGGGAATCGATGACGGCGGGGCGGCCAGAGCCGCGGGTATGGCGCCAGGCTGTCCGCTGGGGGGTGCGCCGGGCTTCTGCCTGGCGTCGTCGGTACGTTTTCCGAACATTACTTCTTCCTCAGCTTGGACAACTTATCAAGAAGCGGCAACGAGAACCTGGAGGCCTTGGCGGGCTTGTCGGTGCCGGCCAACATTTGGGTGAAGACGCCCATGGCCTCGGCGGCCTTGGATTTCGCGGCAATCTCGAAGACCATCTGGCCGTTGCTCTGGGCCGTGCCGAAGGTCTGCGCGTCATAGGGAATGACGCAGCTGACATCGATGCCGACGGCCTTGCCGAAGTCGGCGGCTGGAATTTCCGGCCGCTTCGGTACACCCACCTGGTTGAGGATGAGCCTGGGCGGACTGTCATTGGGGCGGGCGATTTTCAGCATGTCGACGATGTTCTTGGCATTGCGCAGGCTGGCCAGCTCCGGTGTTGCGGTAATCACCACCTGATCGGAACTTATCAGCGTGTACTTGATCCATGGCGCCCACATGTTGGGTACGTCGACGACGATGCAGGGCACGTTGCCACGCATGGCCGTGAGAATGGTTTCAACCGCATGGGCCTCAATGTTGAAATCACGGTCAACACCGCCGGGGCCGCTGAGCAGGCTCAGCTTGTCACCGAGTTTGGTGAGCAGGCGCTCGAGCAAGGTGGCATCGACACGGTCAGGCTGGCCCAGGGCATCGATGATGCCGTTGGAAACATCCTGGTTGAAGTTCAATCCGGCGGTACCAAAGGCTAGGTCGAGATCGGTGATCACCGTCTCCGTGGCATAACGCCTTGACATCTGCCAGGCGAAATTATGCGCCATGGTGCTCGAGCCGACGCCGCCCTTGGCACCGACGAAAGAGATGACGCGGCCCAGCGGGCTGGCCTTGGGATCATGATAGAGCGTGCTGATCGTCTCGATGACCTGGAGCTGGTGCAAGGGGGCCACGAGATATTCGCTGACGCCCTGGCGGATAAGTTCGCGGTAGAGCACCACATCATTGAGGTGGCCGATGACGATCACCTTGGTATCGGGCTGGCACACCGCGGCGAGTTCCGCCAGCTCCGACAGAATGACTTCGCGCGAACCATGCGATTCGACGAGCAGGACATTGGGCGTTGCCTGGTTTTGATAGACCTGTGCCGCCGCCATGATGCCACCCAGCTGGATGGTGGTGTGGGCCCGCGACATACGCCGGTCACCAGCCGCTTGCTGCATGGTTTCGGCGGTCTGCTGGTTGTCGCAGAACATATGAATATTGATTCGCGGAACGAGGGCGACCGGGCCTTCATTGCTGCCCAGTGCGGTTGCCTGCGAGGTGGAGTTCATCATGATTCGTGTCCTGCCCGTCGATTTTCCGGTTGTAGGTCGCGGTTTGCCGCGGCTCAGCTACCGCCGTTTTGATTGCCCTTGAGGGTGAAGAAGTCGCCTGCCGTTGTGTTGTCGACGAATATCTTCATGACCTGCATGCGGTTGCCGGCAAGCACCGGCGACATGGCGCGCGGTTGCTCGAAGTCCTCGGGGTTGGCCACCATGGCGGCGATGTTCTGCTGCGTGGCACAGCCGAAATTGCGGTAGGGCTGGTTGCTGGATGAGCTGGCCAGATTGTCGGACCAGTCGCCACATTCTTTGGTGACGGCGACCTTGCGCTCGAAGGAGAGCTTGATCGGTTCCTGTGAGCCGCCCGGATAGGAGCCGAGAGCGATCATCGAAGACGGGAGGCCCTCGTCGACGAGCGCCTGGCCAACGGCCTGGGCCGCCTGGCGCGAGGCGCCGCTGCCCGATGGCCAGCGCACCGAGATGCGCGAGGATGCAGTGCGCCGGGCGTCGCTGGCGAAGTTGCGGACCGCGTCCATCTGTTCAGCACTCAGCGTACCCGATGGCGTCTTCAGGCCGACCTTGACCGGGGCCTTCTCGACGCGGATGGGATAGCGATCGGAAACATTCGCCGGCTTATAGCTGTCCTCGAACACCGGATCGTCATAGACACAGCCGGACAACAGCAGGCTGGCGCAGACCGCGGCAAGCGAAGCCCAGCGGACCGGTGCCATGTTTTTGAAACCCTTGTACATGATCTTCTCCGCCTATTCGATGATGTAGCCGACGGTGCCGTGATAGACGCCGTTTTCGTGCTTGCCGGGGGTGCCGTAAACCTTGTTCAGGCGTCCGAAGAGAATGGCCTGACGGTCGGTGGGTTCGTTGAAGCCATCGGCTGGCGTGGCCAACTCCCGGTCAGAAACCGGGTTAACAATGTATGGCGTCACGATCACCACCATTTCGGTCTGACCGCTGGTGAAGTCGCGACTCCTGAAAAGCGCGCCAAGGACCGGCAGATTCTTCAGCCCCGGGGTGCCATTGATGGTCTGGGTCGATACATTCTTGATCAATCCGGCGAGCATCATTGAGCCGCCACTGGGCAATTCAATGGTGGTCTCGGCACTGCGGGTACTCAGCGCTCGCGATTGTGCAGTCGAGCCTGCCGGGTCGATTTCGCTGACCTCGGTCGCGATCTTGAGACTGATACGGCCCTCGCTCAGCACAATGGGGGTAAAGCCCAAAGTCACGCCAACGGGCTTGAAGGTTGGGCTGCAACTTCCGCCCGTGAACGAGCCGCTCCCTCCGGAAGTGGAACCCGATGACCCCGAGCATGTGGTACCAATTTCAAACTCACCACCGGCGTGGAACCGGGCGGGTTGCCCGGAAATTGCCGTCAATGTCGGTTCGGCAAGAGTCCTCAGCACACCTTCCCGCTCCATGGCCTGTATGGCTGCATCTATGGAAAAATCGCTTCCAGTATAACTCGCCGAGCCAGTCGCAACAGCAGCGGCTATTGGATTTAGAGATGCCGCGCCGATTGCCAAGTTGCCAATGCTCAGAGCACCTTTCAGGCTTATGCCCAAGCGCTTGACCACGTCGCGCTTAACCTCGACGACGCGGACCTTGAGCATGACCTGATCACCTTCGGCGATGGTCATGGCGTTGACGATGTCGGCCGCGGTCCCGGTTGCCATGCTCGCCACCGCAAGATCGAGCGCCAGCTTGGCATCCGTGGCATTTGCCGCTGTTCCCTTCAGCACATACCTGCCGCCAACCGTGTCAACCTTGATTTTCGATCCCTTCAATGTCCGGTCAATCAGCTTTTGCAGGGCCTTGGTGTCGGTCGTCACTTCGAGGTCAAGCTGCATGATCTGCGCGCCGTTGGCATCGAAGAAGAAAACATTGGTCTGACCGGATTTCCGTCCGAAGAGATAGGCGGTGTTCTTGTTGCGGACGACTACATCGACAATTGACGGGTCGCCGACCACGGCATCCTTGACGTCGGCGGGGAGCTTGATGACCGCGCTCTTGTTGTCGCCGATGCGGAGAAAGTTTCCATCGCCTTGAGTGTCACCCGAGCTCAGGACGTCGAGATCCGAAGCAAGGGCCTCTGACGGTGCGAGGAGTGGCAGGTTTGGAGCGAGAGCCAAAGCGAGGCCAGATGCCGCGAGCAGCGCCGCAGCGGCCTTGCGGCCCGGCCGTCCATGGAAGCGAGAGAGAATTGACAACAGCATGATGTTCGGCCTCAGCGGGTAGAGGTGATGTTTTCAACGCCGTAACGGACGATCAGACGATCCCCCTCACGCGAGCGCTTCTTCTTGGCAAAATTCTCGGAAAGCTTCGGGCCGGTGTCCAGCGAACCATTGTCGCCGTTCTCGGCAATCGAACGCAGGGCCAAGGACAGTTCGCCAGCCGATTCGACCATGGTGATGACTTCGGTCTGGGCCGGATCGAGTTCGACTGTGGCGGTCTTGCCTTCGTCGACGGTCACCTTGTCTTCATTGGTTTCCTGGCGGTAGGTCTGGTTGATGGCGAGGACGCGGACATTCGACAGGACAACCTCGCTCTTCACCACCTTGGGTCCGTTGCCCGCCGAATCGATCTTGCGGGTCAGGATAACGTCGACGCGGTCGTTGGGAAGAATGAAGCCGCCGGCTGCGGATCGTGTGGATATGGCAACCGAGATGGCGCGCATGCCCTTTGGCAGGATGGCGGCCATGAAGCCCGACTGGCCGGGAATGACCAGCTTGCGCTCGACGATGGGTTCGCCATTGAAGATCGGCAGGCGGGCGCGGGCCTGTTTGTATTTCTCAAGGGCATCGGGCATGGCGTCCTTGGTGATCATCGCCTCTGAAACGCTGGACTTGGGCCATTCGCGCCAATTGATGGTGCTTTCGATCAGCTTCTCGCCCATCGCCAGATCCTTGGAGGCGATCAGAATATCGACCATCGGCACCTTGTTGACCTCGACAATCTCCGTGCCGGGCCGCCGGTTGACCACACCCTTGGCAAGAATCCCTGCGAAGGCCGCGGAGCCCAGCGCCAGGCCGAGAATGACAACGCGCATCTTGTTCATCGATCAGATCCCTGTTTCCAACGCAAACCTTGTTCCGCTTCGTCCACTTTCGAACGGAATGGTCAAATTTGTGTTAACTGTGTTCATTAAGCTCTTCACGCGGCCACCGGCATCCACCAGCTCTGCGGAAATGCCAGGATGGCGCCGATGGCAAAGGCGTAGCCGTAGGGCACGTTTGGCTTGATCGAACCCAGGTACTTGAAAATCGTGCCGTCCTTGACTTCCGAACTCATGTTGATGGCCGACCAGGCACCGACGCACAGCGCCAGCACGGCGCCGGCAAAGGAGGTGAGCACGAGAAAGGGAATGAGGTCGGGCCAGCCAAGCCATAGTCCAGCCGCCGCAAGCAGCTTGGCATCGCCGCCGCCAAACAGCCCAAGTGCAAAAAGCGCGAAGCCAGCGAAAAACATTCCAAAGCCGGTCAGGAGATGAAGGCCGAAGACATCAAGCGGCATGGCGGTGAGCCAGGCCATCGGCAGGAATGCGGCGGCAATCAGCATGGTCAGCCAGTTGGGAATGCGCATCGACAGCGCGTCACCGGCTCCGGCGACGATCATCAGGACAGGAAAGAGTGTGATGGAGAGAAAATGAATCATGTCAGAGCCCAAAGCTGGTCTGTCCAGCCGACGCTTGACACTCACACGCCGCCATTTAAGGCCAAGTTAACCGTCATGTCGGCGTTCGCGGGAAAGGTCTTCCCGCAAAGAAAAATCCACCGGCCGGGAGCCGGTGGATTTTGCATCTTGTTGCGAGGCGGGCCTTGAGGCCGCGCCTTGCTATATTACTTGCCAGACGTGATGTGGCCCGCGAGGCTCGAGAACTTGCCGGTGACGGCAGTCGCGAGGATCGGCATGGCGGTAACCAGGGCAAGGCCCATGGCGGCGGCGATCAGGCCGTATTCGATGGCCGTTGCACCGGACTCGTCCTTGACGAAGCGTACGAACTTGTTCATGTCATTTTTCCTTTGCGGTTGTTGGTGGCGGATTGCCAGTTTAAGTCTTACTTGCCGGACGTGATGTGGCCGGCGAGGCTCGAGAACTTGCCGGTGACGGCAGTCGCGAGGATCGGCATGGCGGTGACCAGGGCGAGGCCCATGGCGGCGGCGATCAGGCCGTATTCGATGGCCGTTGCACCGGATTCGTCTTTGACGAAGCGAACGAACTTATTCATTTTGAACTCCACTAGTTTACAGCACCTGGTCCAACCGTACGGTGCTTCCTGCGCCGTTGTCTCTGAACCATGAGCCCACAATAGTTGTGAGCCTTTAATAGCAAGTAAATCTCACTGTTCTGAGTGTAACTTGTTGATGACGGCGCCAGTCATGGTTACAAATGCTGTTATTCAATGGCTTAAAATTTATCAATTCAGGAGAATGATGGTAAATAATTCATTCATTCCTCATTTTATTCTTCATTTTTCACCTCCGACTCCGATTTATACTTTAGTATTTTGATGACTTTCGATATCGCCCCGGCAATCCCAATAGTGCAGAACCCTTGCCGGCCACGGCGCACGTCACCGGCGAAGACTGGATAGTCTCGGCCAATACCGGCCTAGTCTTGCAACAGCGAGGGCGCCTTCCTGGTCAAAGTTCTGGAGCTTAAGGGAACATTCACCATTCCCGCCTCAAATAGCGCGAGAACCAAAGCCAAATCGCGGCCTCATGGGCGCATTGCATTTGCGGAGACCCTGGACACATGAACACGTC
>JBKJQD010000353.1:0-5327 GCA_046594125.1 Aestuariivirga sp. | reverse complement strand
TGGGCTTCGCCGAAATCTCCGGCGACCGCAACCCCATCCACTTGTCAGAACACTTCGCCGCCAAGACGCCGTTTGGCGGCCGGATCGCCCATGGGCTTTATACGGCCAGCGTGATTTCGGCGGTAATCGGCACCAGAGCGGCGATTTCGTCGAAGCTTCCATCGAAATCGTGGAATTGCCGGATTAAAGGCCGCCGCGTAAAACTCGCCTGCCGCTGCAAGGTGGGAGACACGCTGGTACTGGAAGGCGAAGCACTGGTCAAGGTGCCGGGGAAGCCGGAGGGGTTTTGATTCCCCAAAACTCCGTCTTTCCAACGCAGGCTGGCATCCCGCTTCAGTCCTCAACGAGAGTCGCAAGCGCATCGATCTGATCGTGTAATACCAAGAACCAGAAAAGTTGGTGGTCGCGGCGGTGAAAAGTTACTTCATCTGGCCGTTGATATAGGTCCGGCCATTGCGGGTTCATGGTTTCGACTAGAGCAATTCCCGTTTAGCCGGCATAACTGCGCGATCCGCCGCATTCGCCTTCTCCCACGCGTCTTTGCGTGGGAGAAGACAAATTTGGACTCCCGCTTCCGATTCAATCGACGCGAGATTTGCTCTAGTTGTAAGCGGCGGGGTGTTTTTCAACACGCATATGCAATAGCTTATCCACAAAGTAAGCGGGATGCCAGCCTGCGCTGGCATGACGGTATCAAAAATTGTCCCGCTTGACTCACGCCCCGCCCCGTCCCTACCCTTCTCCCATGGCCCAGACCAACATCATCCCGCTTCCTCACCATGCGCGGAATCCGGGGGTGGCTTTCGATCCCGGCTGGATCGAGGACATGCGCATCAATCTGTCGGCGTCGGAGCGCCGCGTCGCATCGCTGCCCGGCAGGCGGACCGTCAAGAAGGATGCCCAGGCGGCGTGGCTGCTCAAGGCCGTCACCTGCATCGACTTGACGACGCTCTCGGGTGATGACACGGCGGGTCGCGTCCAGCGTCTCTGCGCCAAGGCGGTGCGTCCCATCCGTGAGGATATTCTCGACAAACTCGGCATGGCGGATCGCCACCTCCACACCGGCGCCATCTGCGTCTATCACCGCTTCGTCGCCACCGCCGTTGAGGCTTTGCAAGGCAGCGGCATTCCGGTTGCCGCCGTCTCCACCGGCTTTCCGGCGGGCCTCGTGCCCCATGATGTGAAGCTGCGCGAGATCGAGGCCTCGGTAAAGGATGGCGCCGCCGAAATCGACATCGTCATCACCAGGGAGCATGTGCTGACCGGTAACTGGAGAGCACTCCATGACGAGATGCGCGATTTCCGCGAGGCTTGCGGCCAGGCCCATGTGAAGGCCATCCTCGCCACCGGCGACCTCAAGACCCTGCGCAACGTGGCGAAGGCCTCGATGATCTGCATGATGGCGGGTGCTGATTTCATCAAGACCTCGACCGGCAAGGAAGCCGTGAATGCCACGCTGCTGGTGACGCTCACCATGCTGCGCATGATCCGCGCCTATCACGACCGCACCGGTTACAAAGTTGGCTACAAACCGGCGGGCGGCATTTCGGCGGCCAAGGATGTTCTCAACTACCAGTTCCTGATGAAGGAGGAACTGGGCCGCGAATGGCTGGAGCCGGATCTGTTCCGCGTCGGCGCATCGAGCCTTCTGGCCGACATCGAGCGCCAGCTCGAACATCACGTCACCGGCCGCTATTCGGCCTTCAACCGTCATCCCGCAGGCTGATCCATGAGCGTCGCAGAATATTTTGATACGATGGACTATGGCACAGCACCTGAGTCCGACGCCGAGACGCGCGCCTGGCTGGCCACACACCAATCAAGCTTCGGCCATTTCATCAATGGCGCGTTCACCGCCCCGGCCGCGCAGTTCGAGACGAAGGAACCGGCGACGGGGAAACTTCTGGCGCAAGTAGCGGACGGCACCGCCGCCGACATTGATGCCGCCGTGGCCGCCGCCCGCGCCGCTTTCCTGCAATGGTCGAAACTCTCCGGCCACAACCGCGCCCGGCATATTTACGCCCTGGCCCGCATGCTGCAGCGCCACGCACGGCTCTTCGCGGTGCTCGAAGCCCTCGACAACGGCAAGCCGATCCGCGAGACGCGCGACCTCGACGTGCCGCTCGCCGCCCGGCATTTCTATCACCATGCCGGCTGGGCGCAGTTGTCGGACACGGAATTGTCCGCCTACGGACCATTGGGCGTCGTGGGCCAGATAATCCCGTGGAATTTCCCGCTGCTCATGCTGGCCTGGAAAGTGGCCCCGGCACTGGCCTGCGGCAACACCGTGGTGCTGAAGCCCGCCGAATACACGCCACTCACCGCACTGCTGTTCGCCGAACTGGCCCACAAGGCGGGCCTGCCCGATGGTGTGCTGAATGTCGTCACCGGTGCTGGTGCAACAGGTGCGGCACTCGTCGATCATCCCGGCGTCAACAAGATCGCCTTCACCGGCTCCACCGAAGTTGGCCGTCTGATTCGCGAGAAGACGGCGGGCAGTGGCAAATCGCTCACCCTGGAACTGGGCGGCAAGTCACCCTTCATCGTCTTCGATGATGCCGATCTCGATGGCGCGGTGGAAGGTGTTGTCGATGCCATCTGGTTCAACCAAGGCCAGGTATGTTGTGCCGGTTCGCGGCTTCTGGTGCAGGAAGGCATAGCACCGGAATTCATCCGCCGCCTGAAGCGCCGCATGACGAAACTGCGTGTCGGCAATCCGCTCGACAAGACCATCGACATGGGCGCCATCATCGATCCCACGCAACTGGCGCGGATTTCGGCTCTGGTCGACAAGGGCGTTGCCGAAGGTGCCGAGAAATTCCAGACTGCGGCTGATATGCCAAAGACCGGATGCTTCTATCCGCCGACATTGCTCACCAACGTGCAGACATCATCGACGGTGGCCACCGAAGAAATCTTCGGACCCGTT
Organism: Aestuariivirga sp.; assembly: GCA_046594125.1. Lineage (GTDB taxonomy): Bacteria > Pseudomonadota > Alphaproteobacteria > Rhizobiales > Aestuariivirgaceae > Aestuariivirga. Next base: position 2,398 of record JBKJQD010000353.1, on the reverse strand, counting down.
CTGGTGTCGATGACCTTCCGCACGCCGGACGAGGCCGTGGCGCTGGCCAACAACTCGCGTTACGGACTGGCGGCGAGCGTGTGGAGCGAGACCATCGGGCTGGCCCTCGACATCGCACCGAAGTTACAGAGCGGCGTGGTGTGGATCAATGCCACCAATCTCTTCGATGCCTCGGTGGGCTTCGGCGGCTATCGCGAATCGGGCTTCGGCCGCGAAGGCGGCAAGGAGGGCATCACCGAATATCTGAAGCCGAATGCCTGGAGCTCACGTAAGCCCAAAGCGGAATTGCCATCGCTTCCCGAAGCCACGGTGACTGCAAATTTCGCCGAGCCCGCGGTTGATCGCACGGCAAAACTTTTCATCGGCGGCAAGCAGGCGCGGCCCGACGGCAATTATTCGCGCGCCATTGTCGCGCCATCGGGCAAGCCCGCGGGCGAAGTGGGCGAAGGCAATCGCAAGGACATCCGCAATGCGGTGGCCGCCGCGCGCGCCGCTGAAGGCTGGTCGAAGGCCACCACCCACAACCGCGCCCAAATCCTCTATTACATGGCCGAGAACCTGTCCGCCCGCGCTGCTGAATTTGCCAGCCGTATCAAGGAGATAACCAGCAGTTCTCAAGCAAAAAGAGAAGTCGAGTTTTCGATCCGCCGCCTGTTCTCCTATGGCGCATGGGCCGACAAGTACGAAGGCCGTGTCCATGCCCCGCCGATGCGCGGCGTAGCGCTTGCGATGAACGAGCCGTTCGGTGTGGCAGGCGTCATCTGCCCCGATGAGGCGCCATTGCTTGGCTTCATCAGCCTCGTCGCGCCACTGATTGCCATGGGCAATCGCGTCGTCGTGGTGCCCAGCGAACGTGCCCCGCTGGCGGCCACCGATTTCTATCAGGTACTCGAAACTTCCGATGTGCCGGCCGGCGTCGTCAACATTGTCACTGGCTCACGCGATGCCCTGCTCAAGACTCTCGCCGGGCATGACGATGTCGATGCGCTGTGGGTCTTCGGTTCGAAGGCCAACTCCGCCGCGGCTGAAAGTCTTTCAACTGGCAATCTCAAGCGCACCCTCGTCGACCACGGCCTTGCCACCAACTGGTATGATGCGGCGCAAGCCGAAGGCGAAATTTTCCTGCGCCATGCGGTGCAGGTAAAGAACATCTGGATCCCTTACGGAGAATGACATGCTGAGAAACTTCGACAACCGCCTCAATGCCGATGTGATTCGCTGCTTGCGCGCCATGGGCCACGGTGATGATCTGGTCATCGCCGATACCAACTTCCCGTCCGACTCGCTTGCCCGCCAGACGGTGACCGGCAAGCTGCTGCGCATGGATAACCTGACGTCCGCTGAAGCCATCGCGGCGATCCTCTCGGTAATGCCGCTCGACAGCTTCGTCGATCATCCGGCCAGCCGCATGGGTATCACCGTTGATGAAAGCAAGGTGCTGCCCGTCCACATCGAAGTGCAAAAGGCGGTCGACAAGGCGGAGGGCAAGTCCTGGCCGCTCGGCATTGTGTCGCGTTTCGATTTCTACGAGCGCGCCAAAAACGCCTATGCGGTGATCGTCACCGGCGAACGCCGCTTCTATGGCTGCTTCATCTTGAAGAAGGGCGTGATCGCGCCCGAAGCGCAGTAAGCATGGGTGATAAGCGAGGCGTTGCCATCCTCGGCATTTTCGTGGCTGACCTCGCCTTCCGTGCCGCCCGCCAGCCGCGGATGGGCGAGACCTTACTCGGCTCGGGCTTCAAGATGGGACCGGGCGGCAAGGGGTCCAACCAGGCCGTCGCCGCCGCCCGCGCCGGTGCCAGGGTGACGTTCATCTCGGCACTCGGCAGGGATGCCTTCGGCGATAACGCCATCGCCACCTGGAAGGCCGAGGGCATCACCCCGCGCCTCACCCTGTCAGACAGCGAACCGACCGGTGCTGCTTATATCTTCGTCAGCGACGAGACCGTGGACTTGGCATTCTTCGGACCTGTTGGCAGGTCAGAGACAGTGGACCGCTTCTTCCATTTGGCAACCGTCTTCTGATTGATGCCATAGCGCCCGGCCAACATTCTCAGGCTCTCTTGACTATTTTGTATTGCTCGACGGACTGCCTCTGTCGTTGTGGCGCTGCCGTGTAGAATTTGTCCCATAGTGCATCCCTCCATTCAGGTGACAATATTGCACCATCAAATGCCGGGACTAAACACCTGATACGCTACATATGGACAAACCTGAGTCAACGGGATAAGCTTCCCACATAGGGGTCATCAGTAAGGCGTCTTGCGGATAGTCGCCGCAGTCGAGACGCCGACCCTTTTACACAACACGGAACACCATGAAGAATTCCCGGTTCGGGGATTCAAGCGGTCGCGTTCGGCGCCTTGACTGGCAGCCGGGTGTGGCGAGGAGTCTGCCC
>JBKJQD010000432.1:0-7148 GCA_046594125.1 Aestuariivirga sp. | reverse complement strand
CCGAGATCAATCAGATTGAACAGCCCTGCCCTGCGGCCATCGTCAATGTCATGGGCGTTGCAGGCGATGTCATCGGAGATGGCCGCCACCTGGGCCTCGGCGGAGGCGAAGGTGGCCAACTGCAAATCGTGACGCTCGGCATATTCGAGAATGGCTTCGGGTAGCCCATGTTCGCGGTAGTGGCCGCGCGGGTTGCCTTTCGCGTCGATCAGCGGGCCATTGTGCTTGACCAGACCTTCGAGGGTTTCCCAGGTGAGATTGAGGCCGTCGAAGGCGGCGTAGCGGCGTTCGAGTCTGGTCAGAATGCGCAGCGACTGGGCATTGTGGTCGAAACCGCCATGCGGCTTCATCAGGCGGTCGAGTTCGCGTTCGCCGGCATGGCCAAACGGCGTGTGACCCAAATCATGGGCCAGCGACAGGGCCTCGGTCAGATCCTCATCGAGTCCCAGGGCACGGGCGATAGAACGGGCCACCTGCGCCACCTCGATTGAGTGCGTCAGCCGGGTGCGGTAGTGATCGCCCTCATGGTAGACGAACACTTGCGTCTTGTGCTTCAGCCGCCGGAACGCCGAGGAATGGATAATGCGGTCGCGGTCGCGGGCAAAAGGGGTGCGCGGCGGGCTTTCCGGCTCCGCCACCAGGCGACCGCGCGACTGTTCCGGCAATGACGCGTAGGGAGCCGTATAACGCAACATCAAGGGAATCCATTGACAAGCCGGAGTTTCGCCCCAACATACACAATTGCCATGACCGAAATAACCCTGACTGAACGCGCCGCCGCCCGCATCAAGGAAATCGCTGGCTCAGCCGCCCTGCGCGTCGCTGTGAATGGTGGTGGCTGCTCGGGGTTCCAGTACGAGTTCGTACTGGCGGACAATCCCGGTGCGGATGATCTGGTGATCGAGCGCAATGGCGCCAGGGCTATCGTCGATTCGGTGTCGCAGGCCTTCCTGGCGGGTTCCGAGATCGATTTCGTGGATGACTTGATTGGCCAGTCGTTCAAGATCAAGAACCCCAATGCCACCGCCTCCTGCGGCTGCGGAACCAGTTTCTCGATCTGACTTGCGGTCCTGATGCCCATTCGGCATCATGCCGCATATGCAGATCGCCACCTGGAACATCAATTCGGTCAAGGCCCACCTCGACATCGCCGTCGCATGGCTGAAGGAAGCCAATCCGGACGTCGTGTGTTTCCAGGAAATCAAATGCGAGGACGCGGGCTTTCCGGCGCAGGCCTTTGAGGACCTCGGCTACAATGTCTTGGTGCATGGCCAAAAGACCTACAATGGCGTGGCCATCCTTTCAAAAACCAAACCTGAAGACGTCCGCCGTGGCTTGCCCGGTGATGATCAGGACACCCAGGCGCGCTATCTTGAGGCGGTGATTCCCGGTGGCACGGCCATGTTCCGGGTGGCTGCCATCTATCTGCCCAACGGCAATCCGGTGGCGACCGACAAATATGCTTACAAACTGCGCTGGATGGAGCGGCTGATTGCCCACACGCGGGACTTGCTGGCGCTTGAGGAAAATCTGGTGCTGTCGGGTGACTACAATGTGATTCCAGCGGCACGCGATGCGCGCTTCCCGGAAAACTGGACGGGTGACGCGCTGTTTCTGCCGCAGACGCGGGGCCGGTTCCAGGAATTGCTCAATCTCGGCCTGACTGACGCGGTGCGCGAGATTTCAGGCGACGCTGGCGGGATTTACAGTTTCTGGGATTACCAGGCCGGCGCCTGGCAGAAGAACAACGGCATCCGCATCGATCACCATATCCTGTCACCACAGGCCGCCGACCGGCTGGCGTCGGTGCGCATCGACAAGCATGTACGCGGCTGGGAGCGGCCCTCGGACCATGTGCCGGTGATCGCCAACTTCAAATGACGAAGGCCCGCGGGCAGCGCTGCCCACGGGCCTTCCTTACACAAATACGCGGAACTTACTTGGAGACCGGCTTGATGCCGAAAGCGGCAAAGCTCGATTCGAAGGGCTTGTAGGCTTCCTTCGCGGTGGCGACGTAGAGTTCGTTGAACTTGGTCATCTGGGCGACGAAAGTCTCGTAGGCTTCCTTGGCAAAGTTCTGCTGGAGCTCGATGGCCTTGTCGAAGGACTTGACGGCGGTGACCTTCTCCATCGCCTGGCTGCCCTTCTCGAAGGACTTGCGCGAATACTCGGCAGCTTCCTGCGCGATGGTCTGGAAACCCTTGGTCACGGCGCTGGCCGAGGCAGCGTAAGCCTCCATGCCGTCTTTGCCGAGGGTCTGGAATTCTTCGAAGGACTTCATCATGGACTTTGCTCCTGGGGCGGGTTGGTTAACTCGATATGTTTAATATGTGCATTGCACCATTTTTGTCAAGATCATTTTGCATTGCAACATAAATTACCTCTGCTATGCAAGGCCAATCCGCAAGCGTTAACGCCCCGGTAACAGGGCCGCCGTCATGATGGGCGTGGGATATTGGGGGAAAATTGGGTTGCACAAGCCTTAATCATGGCTTGCGGGGCCTGTTTGTGTTGAATTGTGCCGGCGGGACCGGCCCGGCGGTGGAGCCAGAATGCAATTTATCTTGGGCTTGCGTGAATTTGGACACCGGGCAATCGGCAGTTTGCTGGCGCTGGTGGTTATGGCGGCTCTTGCCTTGCCAGCCATTTCCTCGTCAGCAATGGCGGCGCCGCAGTTCGCGGCCCTGACGGTCGATGCCCGCACCGGCAAGCTGATCTTTTCCAGCGATGCCGACGGACAGCGCCACCCCGCGTCACTGACCAAGATGATGACGCTCTACCTGCTATTCCAGGATCTCAAGTCGGGCAAGATCAAGCTCAGTTCGCCGATTCGCATTTCGGCCCGCGCCGCCGCCATGGCGCCGTCAAAGCTCGGCGTCAAACCGGGGACGATGATTACCGTCGAAACCGCCATCCAGGCGCTCGTGGTGAAATCCGCCAATGACGTGGCCGCGGCGGTGGCCGAAAATCTGGGCGGCACCGAAGCAGCCTTCGCCAAGCGCATGACGCGCACGGCGCGCTCCATAGGGATGAGCCGGTCGACCTTCGTCAATGCCTCGGGGCTGCCCAATTCAGCACAGATCACCACGGCGCGTGACATGGCGACACTCGGCCTGCGGCTGATGCGCGACTACCCGCAATACTACCCCTACTTCCGCACCATGTCCTTCACCTATGCCGGGCGCACCATCAAGACTCACAACCGCCTGCTCGGCAAGTTCGAGGGTACTGACGGCATCAAGACGGGCTATGTCGCCGCGTCGGGCTTCAATCTCGTCAGTTCGGTCAGGCGTAGCGACAAGCGCATCGTCGGTGTCGTGCTGGGCGGCCGATCGGGCGGCGCACGCGACGCCTACATGAAAAAGATGCTGGCCAATTCCTTCCCGTCGGCAACCGGAGGCAAAGGTGTTGCCGCCGCCGCTGGCTCCTCGAAGGGGATAATCAATCCCATCGAGCCCGAGGCACCAGCCACTGAAATGGCGGCAGCTGCGCAAGCCGCCGCAAAAGTCGCGGTCAGCAAGACCGCGCAGATTGAAGCTCAGGATTCCCCGGCACTGGAAGCGAGCGCCGGCGATGAAGGCGACGACACCGCTGGCGATGCTGCGGCCGCCGCCGGTACCACCATCAAGACCGTGAAGGCCGCCGAAAAGAAAACCGCGCCGCAAGTGATCGAAGGTTCGGTCGGTGAGCCAGAAGCGCCCGCAAAACTGCCTTTCGCCGTCAAGAAAGAGGCTGTGCAGCAGGCGGTGGATGCCGTGGTGGTGGCTTCGCTGCCGCGGGAAACCTGGAGCGTTCAGATCGGCACCTATGCCGACAAGAAGGATGCCCAGGCCAGACTGCTGTGGCTCAAGGCCAAGGTACCCGCAGTGCTGTCCGGCAAACAGGCCCTGACCGTCACCATCCAGAAGGGTGACGATACCACCTATCGCGGGCGCTTCTCCGGATTTGACGAAACCGGCGCCAAGGCTGCCTGCAAGAAGATCATCCGCCAGAAATCCGAGTGTCAGGTTCTGGCGCCCGCCTCCTGAAGCAGCACGTCCTTCGCCTCATTGATCTTGGCGGCGAGATAATCGCTGCCGCCATGATCCGGGTGGAACTCCTTCATCAGCCGCCGGTGCGCGGCGCGAATGTCATCGCTGACGGCGCCATCCTTCAATCCCAGGACCGCCCGTGCTTCCTTGGCCGTCATGCGGCCGGTGGCGGTGGCAGCCGTGGCATCGCGTTTGCCACCCCACTGTTCACGCCAACCTGGTCTCGACCTGTCGAGCCAGGCCTCGAAAAGCGCCCGGCTCTGGTCTGGCACGGTGCCGCACTGGCGATGCAGTGCGCGCAGCTCGGTGGGCGTCAATGAAGTGAGACTACGGCCCTTCAGGGGGCCTTGCAGCACCTGGCCATCCATGGCGCTGCTGTCATGGTCGAGTTCCATGACGAGCAGCGATGTCGTTACCCTGGATTTTTGTCCTGTGGACTTGCGGTTCCACGGCATGCCATCGGGAAAAACCGCCTGCTGGCCAAACAGACCCAGACCCAGAATAAACAGCGGCATGGCCGTGGTGATGCCGCCGCGCATGGCCATCAGCGCCGCAAGGGCCATGACGCCGCCGCCCGCCACCTTCTTGATCAGGCCGCGCACCCGGGCGGGTTGAGCATTGGCAAACTGCCGGACCAGCCACCAGCCGCCAAAGACAATCACCAGAGCTATGAGCAGATTGGACATGACGGCTTTCTATTTCAGTTGTTCAAGGAGAAGACGGCCAGCACTGCCATGGGCACCAAGCGCCTGGCGGCCGCCGCTGGCATAAACGGCAACGGCGGTGAGGAGTTCGCGCAGCAAGCGGGCGGCATCGACGCCAAAGCGGAAATAGGCGCCACCGGTCAGACGGGCAATCTCCCGGTAGGCCTGTTCGGCACCGGCATCGCGGCCTTCCTGGAACATGAAGACGGGCATGCCGAGCAAACCCACTTCGCCCGCCATGGCGGCCACGGCATCGATGCCCTCCTCCATGGCATCACCGACATAGACCACGGCATTGACCGGCACCTTCGCCCGTTCGCTACGCACATGTTTCAACACGCGCAGGATTTGCGTGTTGCCGCCCTGACAGGTGATGCCACCCATGAGACGGCCCAGCGCCTTGGCGTCCGACATCCAGCGTGAGGCGCGGCATTCGTCGAAGCCCCGGAAATAGACCAGTTGGACGTCGAGCCCGCCGATCTTCGCGGTTTCCTCGAACATCGACGCCTGGATGGAAAGTGCCCGGTCCCAGGTGGGCTGGCGGCTCATGGTCGCATCCATGGCCAAGATCAATCTGCCGCGCTTTCCAGACCTTGCAACGGGGGGCAAACCGCGCACCTTGGCGAGGAACTGGTCCACCCCGGTCTCGGTGACGGCTGGTATGATCTTCGACATCACGTCACGGTCCAATTGCCGCTTACTTGCAGGGTTCGGTTTCCAGCAATTCCAGTTTGGCGAGATCGCCGCCCAACACGAAATCCCCGTAGTCGAGGACCAGGCCGGTGGCCACGCCATTCTCGTAAATATCGAACGATACCTGATAGTCGGGCGTGTCGCCGCTGTCGCCGTGATAATAGCTGATAGTGACCGGCCATGAGGCAAGCCCCGACAGGGCCGCGGCATCGCCGTCGGCGGCATCGCGGACGTTGCCGCCCGGTGCCTTGCGCTTGCCGATGAAGCTGATGGCACGGAAGGTTTTGTCGGCGTCGGAGCCGTCATAGATCATGCTGTCGTCGCGCGACTGGCCCTTTTCAGCCGCTGCCATGAGACGAAACTGGTGCTGCATGGGGAAAGCCGTGCCGGGCGGCACGATAAATGGCGCGCTGCCCTTGTCGCCCTGCTCGCCCTTGCCATCCTTGTCGAGGCCGTCGCGCGCGACGCTGATGCGGGTTTCGGGCTGGGCCGCGCGGTTGATGAATTCGTGTTGGTTGTAGCGCAATACCAGGGCGTCGGCACTTTCGTAGGAGGTCGACTGGGTGTCGACCAGCTTGGCGTCACCCTCCATTGGCTGGAACTTGTTGATCATGCGGAAGCTGACGGTCCAGCCCTCGCAGGTGGAGCCGTCAATCTCGAAGGCCAGGCGGCCCTTGACCGACGACAGGTCAGCACCTTTGCGCAACTGCACCAGGCCGAGATCGTAGATGGCGCGGTGCGGCGCAATCGTTGCCGCCTGCGCAGGGAGAACAGCAAACGACAGGCTGGCGGCCAAAAGCAATTTCTTCATAAATATTGCGACTCCTTGCGCGCGATGGTCCATTGCCATTATGCAGCGTCTGGCATCACATACAGCGCAACAATAGGGCAAGGCAAAGATGGCGACAACACAATCGCAAAGACCCCGTGTCCTGGTGACCCGCCGCATGATGCCCGATGTCGAGCAACGGGCATCGCAACTGTTCGACGCCACCCTCAACGGCCCGGATGTGCCGCTGACCCGCGAGGCGGTTCTGGAACAGGCCAAAGCCCACGACGCCATCCTGCTCACCTCCTTCGACAAGTTCGGCGCCGACTTCATTTCGAGCCTGCCGCCGTCGATCCGCATCATCGCCAGCCATTCGGTTGGATACGATCATCTCAACATTCCGCTGGCGAAAGCCCACGGCATCGCCGTCACCAACACCCCCGATGTGCTGACCGACGCCACCGCCGACATTGCGCTGCTTCTCATCCTCGGCGCGGCGCGCGGCGCCTCCTGGGGCGACCGCATGGTGCGGCAGAACCAGTGGGGCGAGACGACGCTGATTTCACCGTTGGGCTTGGACGTGTCAGGGCGCAGCCTCGGCATTCTCGGCATGGGCCGCATCGGCCAGGCGGTGGCCAGGCGCGCCTCGGGTTTCGGCATGAGCCTGCATTATCATTCGCGCCAAGCCGTGGCGGCCGATGCCGAACATGGCGCGCGCTATCATGCCCGCTTCGAGGACATGCTGCCGCATTGCCATTTCCTGTCGATCAACTGTGCCTCGACGGCGGAGACGCGCGGCATCGTCAACGCTTCGGCAATCGCCAGGCTCCCCGATGGCGCCATCGTCGTCAACTCGGCGCGCGGTGATGAGCGCCTCGTCGTCAACGATATCACCGCGCGCCGAGTTGACGACGATGGCGCCATCGGGGAGCCTGGCGATTGCCGAAGCGT
>JBKJQD010000316.1:0-3184 GCA_046594125.1 Aestuariivirga sp. | reverse complement strand
GTTGGCAAAGGTCTTGCCTCCGCGCAATTGCACCCCAACTTCGGTCAGCGGTGCTGCACCACCGTGGCCGAAGCCCGCAGGCGCCGAGGGCATCTTGTTTATCCATGAAGGATGCATGTTCGGAAAGAAATACCCGGTGGGGCTTAGAAATTTGCCAGCCACCAGCGCGGCGTTATCGCCCAGCAGCACATTGACTGCGGCGTATTCCCACGCGGCCGTGCGTTCGCCCGTGCTATTGGCCTCGGTTTCGAGCTCGGCCTCGACCAGCACACGGGGGCCGATCTGGAAGTGAAAAATCGGACTGAAATTCAGCGTGCTTACGTCTCCCGCGCCCTGGGTGTTGACATAGTTCAGATCGGCGTATCCGCCGAGGTGAAACGCCAAGCCGCTGGGATCGGCCGACTCTTGCGCAGCCGCCAAGGGTGCCGCCATGGACAGGACGAGGGCAATGCAGAGAGGATGCTTGCGATTCTTCATGGATTCGTTCCTGCTGAAGCGGTGTCCCCACCATACAACTGCGGGCTCCACGGCGAATTGATCCTGATCAAGTTCTGCGTCCGCCCGGTGTTCACGGGCCGACCGGCCTCTTGGCGGAAAATTGCCGTCGTTTGACCAGGGCATAGATCGCGGGGATTACGATCAGCGTTAGCGCCGTGGATGACACCATCCCCCCCACCATCGGGGCGGCGATGCGGCGCATCACTTCCGAGCCGGTGCCGGAGCTCCACATGATTGGCAGCAAGCCAGCCATGATGGCAACTACGGTCATCATCTTCGGCCGGACTCGTTCCACGGCACCTTCCACGATCGCGTCGTTGAGATCGCCCATGCTCAATTGCTTGCCCTCCGCCTGACGCTTGCTGGCGATTGCGGTCAGTGCATGATCCAGGTAGATGAGCATGATCACGCCGGTCTCGGCAGCAACGCCGGCCAAGGCGATGAAGCCGACGGCCACGGCGACACTGAGGTTGTAATCCAGCGCCCACATCAACCACACACCGCCAACCAGGGCGAAGGGTACCGACAGCATCACGATCAGCGACTCGGTGACCCGCCGGAAGTTGAGATACAGCAACAGGAAGATGAGCGCCAGGGTAACCGGAATCACCACCTTCATCTTGGCAATCGCGCGCTGCATGTATTCGTACTGCCCGCTCCAGGTTGCATAGTATCCGGGCGGGAACTTGACATCCCTGGCGACCGCGGCTTGCGCCTGGCGCACGTAGGCGCCCAAGTCGCTGTCGCGCGTGTCCACGTAGATATAGGCCGACAACAAGGCGTTCTCGGTGCGAATCGACGGTGCGCCCTTGCGCACCTTGATCGAGGCCAGTTCACCGAGCGGAACCTGCGCGCCCGCCATGGTGGTTACCAGCACATCACGCGCGATGCTCTGAGGATCCTCACGCAGCTCACGCGGGTACCTGACGATGACGCCGAATCGTTCCCGTCCCTCCACCGTCGTGGTCACCATCTCGCCGCCCATGGCTGCGCCGATAACGTCCTGTACCTCACCGACCGTGAGGCCGTAGCGGGCGAGCTGTCGAAGATCGGGGACCACATCCAGGTAATAGCCACCGGTAAGCCTTTCTGCATAGGCGCTGGTTGTGCCCGGAACGGTGCGCACCGCGCCCTCGATTGCGCGCGCGAGTTGAGCCATCTCCTCAAGGTCAGTGCCGAATACCTTGATGCCGATCGGTGTGCGGATTCCGGTGGCCAACATGTCGGTGCGGGCCTTGATCGGCATCGTCCACGAGTTGGCCACGCCCGGGAACTGCAAGGCCTTGTCCATCTCGGCGATCAGCTTGTCCACGGTCATGCCTTCGCGCCAGGCTTCCTCGGGCTTGAGGTTGATCACGGTTTCCGACATTTCCAGCGGGGCAGGGTCGGTGGCGGTCAGCGCGCGACCGGCCTTGCCGAACACCGATTCGACCTCGGGAAAGGACTTGATGATGCGGTCCTGTTGCTGCAGCAGTTCGGCGGCCTTGGTCACCGAGATGGCGGGCAGCGAGGCGGGCATGTACAGCAAGGTGCCTTCGTTCAGCGTCGGCATGAATTCGCTGCCAAGACGCGAGGCCGGCCACAGACTGACCACCAGCGCGATAGCGGCCACGGCCAGTGTCGCAGCCTTGTGGCGCAGCACCACCGCAATGATCGGGCGGTAGACCGCGATCAGGAAGCGGTTCACCGGGTTCTTGATCTCCGGCAGTATCTTGCCGCGCACGAACAGCAGCATCAGCACCGGCACCAGGGTCACCGAGAGCAGCGCGCCGCCGGCCATCGACAGGGTCTTGGTGAAGGCGAGCGGACGGAACAGGCGGCCTTCCTGGGCCTCGAGCGCAAACACCGGCAGGAACGAAACAGTGATGATGAGCAGGCTGAAAAACAACGCCGGTCCGACCTCCCGGCAGGCTTCGACGATCAGTTCCCGGCGCGGGCGCTTTCCATTGTCCCGTTCGATGTGCTTGTGCGCGTTTTCGATCATGACGATGGCCGCGTCCACCATGGCCCCGATGGCGATGGCGATACCGCCCAGGCTCATGATGTTCGAGTTCATGCCGAGCAGCCGCATCGCAATAAACGCGATCAGCACGCCGATGGGAAGCATCACGATGGCGACGAGCGCACTGCGGACGTGGAACAGAAAGATCATGCAGACCAGGGCGACGATGATGCTCTCCTCCAGCAGCGTCGTGCGCAGGTTGGCGATGGCGCGATGGATCAGGTCGGACCGATCGTAGACGGCACGAATGGTCACCCCGGAGGGCAAGCCGGCCTGGATCTCGGTGATCTTCTGCTTCAGGCCCTCGATGACCGAGAGCGCATTTTCGCCGTAGCGGGCGATGGCGATGCCGGCGACGGTTTCACCTTCGCCATTGAGCTCGGCGATGCCGCGTCGTTCATCCGGCACCAGCTCGACCTGGCCAAGGTCGCCGACCAGTACCGGGACGCCGCCTTCCGCCTTGACGACCAGGTTTTCGATGTCCTCGATGCCACGAAGATAACCGCGCCCGCGGACCATGTACTCGGTCTCGGTCATCTCGATCACGCGACCGCCGACGTCCCGGTTGCTTCCCCTGATGACCTCGGAAATTCGCGACAGCGGGATGCCGTACTGGCGCAATTTACCTGGATCCACCGTCACCGAGTACTGGCGCACGAAGCCACCGACGCTGGCCACTTCGGC
>JBKJQD010000254.1:0-6050 GCA_046594125.1 Aestuariivirga sp. | reverse complement strand
CTCGACCGGCTGCCTGTGGCGGGCGATCCCCAAGGACCTGCCGCCGCGCTCGACGGTGCGCGGCTATTTCGACCTGAGGACCTGGGACGCAACGATCCATCTCATCCACCATGAACTTTTTGTCCGCTGCCGGGAACAGGCCGGCCGGGAAGCTTCGCCCACGGCGGCGGTCATCGGCAGCCAAAGCGTGAAAAGCGCCGAAAAAGGGGGGTCTCGGACCCGCCCGGTTGAGCCTGCCCTTGGACCGGCTAAAGGCCGGACCCGGGGGATGCAGGCAAGAAGATCAAGTGCAAAAAGCGGCGCATTTTCGTCAATATCCAAGGCCTTCTGATGCATGCCCTGGTGCATCATGCCGGCATTCAGGACAGGGATGGCGGTGTGTTGATGATGGCGACGCTGTTCGGCCTCTATCCGTTTCTGCTCAAGCTCCATGCCGGCGGCGGCTACAGCGGGGAAATCATCCAGCACGGCGTGAACAACGCTATCGTCAGGCTCAACATCGAGATCGTCAAACGCTCCGGCCAAGCCAAGGGCGACTATGTCATCATCACCGATCAATCAGAACAATGCGGCCCTCGCCGGCGTGACACGGCGGTAATGGCCCGCAAATTAGTTTGGCGGGCGGCGCATCCGGGCGAATCTCCTACCTATCTCCGGCGCTGTTCCGCCGCCTCCCGAAGTGGCGCCGCGAGGTCCGGGTGCCGTTCGATAAATTTCATAACATCGGCAGCGTCGAGGACTAACAATTCGCAGATCCGCCTGGAGATGACGGTGGCGCTGCGCGGGGCCTTTCCCAAGACCGCCATTTCACCGAAGAAATCCCCCTGCGATAGCTTGACACTTTGATCTGGCAGAGTCACCTCGACTTCGCCCGACGCAATAAAATACATACAGTCGCCGGCTTCATTCTTGCGCACCACTTCCACGCCCTTCGGAACGCGGCGCGACTTGAGCATGCTCACCAATTCGGCAAGGGCAGCGCCCTCGAGGCCGGCGAACAGCGGAACCCTCGACACCATGCCATAGGTGATCATGAAGTCCCGCCGCCGAATTTCATTGAGAAAACCCGTGGCGATAATAGCGATTGGAAGCGCGAAGAGGATCAATCCACACAGGATGGCAGCGCCGGTTATCACCTTGCCCATTGGCGTAACCGGCACCACGTCACCATAGCCGACAGTGGCAAGCGTCACGATCCCCCAGTACATCGCGGCGGGAATGCTGGAGAACTTGTCGGGCTGGGCGGCGCGTTCAGCCAGGTACATGGCGGTTGACGAGATAAGCAGTATGCCGAGTCCCAGCAATCCCGCAGCGGCGAGCGGCCGCCATTCCGCCGCGAAGACACGCCCTACCCCCGCCAGCGCCGGCGAATAGCGCCCCAGCCGCAGGAAGCGCAGGACCTGCAGCAGCATCACCAGGCTTCCCGCTCTCGGATCGGCCACGAGAAGGAAGTACGGCAAGATACCAAGCGCATCGAGGATCATGATCGGCGTCTTGGCCGACTGTATCCTCGCCGCGAAAGGCCCAGTGCCGGCATAGATAGGATGCTCCGGTGCCGCCCATAGCCGCGCTGTATATTCGAGCACGAAGAAAATCGTGAACACCGCTTCCGAGTCTACCAATATCTGGCGCCAGAAGGGTGGAATGTCGGTTGAAGTAGTGCCGATTGTGCCGGCGATACTGAGAACAATTGCCAGGATGCTGGCAAACTGAAACAAACGTGATGCCACACCCAACGATGCGCCGGGTTCAACAATGAGGTGAACCCGGCGCCTCCCGGATTCTGGACGAGAAAGAGGGCTCAACCGTTACCTGCTTCGCTAGGCAGCGCCCCGAAATTCTCCATCGTATCCACCTCATTTTCGCCAGCGCGGAAGTTGAAGCCAAGCACATCGGAGGCGAAGAAAGCTGCCAAATAGCGTTTCATGGCTACCATCCCCCCGCGCCGCTGATCCCTGATGGGCGGCGGCTTTGTCCTTGCAGCCGAATTTCTAGCACAATAGCAGGGCCAAAGGCTTGCGCAATCAAGTGCCCGGACATGGCGCGCGCTGCCGTTCCGGCTGGGCTGTCAGAAGTCCCGGTATCTACATGATGTGACAAACGCATCCTGTCAGTCGTCAGATAAGTGGAACATTTCATTGGCAGCACGCGCGCATTGCGATGCACCGCCCTCCATGAAGCCCTGGAATCAAGCCGCCATTGCCAGGCGACGAACTAGCTGCTGCGTATACGCTGGTTGCGACCACATCAATGAGTATTGCCCAATCATTTCGTCGGATGGTTCACTACCCACATCGCCGCTAGACGCCGACCCTCGGTGATTTGTGCCGATGTCATCATCTTTGACACAATGTTCCGGCCCTCAATGGCTGGGGAAAATCCAGCGCCAGCCGCCAATTCAATCCACATGTAGGCTTGCTCAAAGTCTCTTGGAATCCCTTTTCCCTGACCATACATCTGGGCGAGATTGTACTGTGCGGGAGGCATTCCCTGCTCAGCGGCATTGCGATACCAATTCACTGCCTCGGCATCGTTCTCCGGAACGCCTAGCCCTTCGTCATACATCACAGCCAGATTAAACTGGGCTTGAACATGCCCTAGTTCCGCAGCCTTACGATACCATTGCAATGCCTCGGCATAGTCCGTCTGAACGCCCTGCCCCCTGTCGTACAGGCTGGCAAGACCAAACTGAGCATTGGCGTATCCTTGCTCAGCCCCCTTGCGATACCATTTCACGGCCTCAGCGTAGTCCCGTGGCACGCCCTCTCCCTTTTCGTACATCAGAGCCAGATTGTATTGTCCGGAATCATCTCCCTGTTCAGCTGCCTTGCGATACCATTTCACCGCCGCGCCGTCGTCCTCCGGTACACCTAGTCCTTTGGCGTACATAAAGCCTAGATTGTTCTGCGCGGCGGCGCTTCCCTGTTCAGCGGCGTTTCGATACCAAGCTGCCGCCTTGACGTCGTCCTTCTTCACGCCATCTCCGTTGCCATACATGACGCCAAGAATGTATTGTGCCTTAATGTCCCCTTGCTCCGCCAAAGGCTTCAACAGGCGAAGAGCCGTTTCATAGTTGCCGCTCTCAATAGCTGCCATCCCATCTTCAAGATCCGCCGCCGCCGCCGGCTGCACCAGCAAACATAAAGCCAAACCAGCCGCGCCTGCCCGCAATTTCATTTTCATGTCGCCAGCCCTCCAAGCGCACCTGACAATTGCATACACTCGGCGGGGTGGGAAGCGGCGCCAGAACGGCGCTATGGCCAGCGGCCGGTGTTAGATGCATGGTGGTAGGATTCACTTCGACAACGGGGGTACCTGAGATGACAGATGAAGCACTCCAAATCCAATTGCATCATAAACAGTTCAAAACCACTGGAATGATTGCGACCGGAGCAGCACCATGACGGCACGAGATCAACAGGGCCTTCCCGTTACCGCATCGTCCGCCACCGTCACATTGCTTGACCAGGCAGTGACAGACTATTATGGCTGGACTGGCGATCCCGTGGCCCTCCTGAATGAGGCAGTAAAGCAGGATGCGGCGTTTGCGCTTGGCCATGCGGCCCTTGCCTCCCTCTACGCGCTGAATGGTTTGCCGGGCGGCAGTGGAATCGTGCAGGACTCCCTTCGCAAGGCTGATGAGGCGATTGCCAACAGTAGCGCCCGCGAGCAGCGCCATCTCGCCGCCGCAAAGGCGTGGAGCCGAGGCGAAATAATTACCGCTACAGACATCTGGGAAGAGATTCTGGTGGACCACCCTCGCGATGCCTTGGCCTTGCGCTTTGCCCATGACAGCTATTTCTATCTCGGTCATTCCCAAAGCATCCGCGACAGCGTGGCCAGGGTGCTGCCCGCATGGGACCGAGACAACCCGAACTATGGTTTTGTGCTCGGTCAATATGCCTTCGGCCTTGAGGAGATGGGCGAGCTGTCCCGGGCTGAAAGTTTTGGCTTCAAGGCGCTCGAAATCAACGCCAAGGACGCCTGGGCCACCCACGCCATTGCCCATGTCTTGGAAACTGGGTGTAGGCAAGCCGAAGGTATCGAGTTCCTGAAAGGCTCCCACGCCAATTGGAGCAGCGCCCATGCACTGGCCGTCCACAATGGCTGGCATCTTGCCCTTTATCTCATCGAAGAAGGCGGCTTGCCGGAGGTGCTGGCCGACTATGACCGCTTCATTGCGCCGAAACTCGCTGCCGATTCACTACTCGATCTGGTGGATGCCGCAGCCCTGCTCTGGCGCCTGGAACTCGCGGGGGCAGACGTGGGTTCGCGGTGGGCGCCACTTGCCGACCAGTGGATGACCCATGCGGATGACCATGTGTTGGTGTTCAACGACATGCACATCGCCTTGGCCGCCGCCCGGGCCGGTGGAGATCGCGTAGCGCGGCTAAAAACTTCGCTCGATACCTTTGCCAAAGCCGGTGCAGGTGACAATCATCAGATTACCATTGAGGTGGGCCGCACGATCATCGATGCCATTGTGTCCTTTGCCGAGGCTGACTACCGCCGCACAACCGATCTGCTGCTTCCCATACGCTACAAAGTGATCCGCATTGGTGGTAGCCACGCCCAACGAGATATTGTCACGCAAACGCTCATCGCCGCCGCCGAGCGCTCAGGCCAAGCCAATCTGCTGAAAAACCTGCTGGCCGAGCGTTATGCCGTGCGTCCTACGGGAAAAACCCGCCACGCGCTGATCAAGGCGGGGGGTGATATCTGGATAGATTTTCGAAGTAACTCTGTATGCCCGTAGGTTGGCAATTCTCAAGCGGCTACGAAATCCAACTTTTGGGGCAACCAACGCAGCCATAGCCGCAGTCTTGCAGTTATGGTCCGCAAATAGGCTCTGACTTGCGGGGCATCAGTAACTCATGGCTCAATGTGGCCAAGAGGATAGCCGGCACCCTTTGTCGGGGTCC
This sequence comes from Aestuariivirga sp., assembly GCA_046594125.1. Taxonomy (GTDB): domain Bacteria; phylum Pseudomonadota; class Alphaproteobacteria; order Rhizobiales; family Aestuariivirgaceae; genus Aestuariivirga. Next base: position 1,128 of record JBKJQD010000254.1, on the reverse strand, counting down.
GGTCTTGCTACGGATATTGTTTTGCGCAAATCTCGGTCTTTATAGGCTGGTCATCCGGTGGATGCCGGTCAAAGCAATTTTCGCTGTCCACTACAAGGCTTGACAACCATGAGCTACGACAAGCAATTCACCGATGCGCTTCAGTTTGCCTGGGGCAGCGGATTTCTTTCCCCCGGTGGCACGGAGGAAGTCCGCAATCTGCTGCGCGGCCATTCACTTCGCGGCAAGACCGTCCTCGACATTGGTTCCGGCCTCGGCGGTGTGGATCTGTTGCTGATATCCGAACACGGGGCCAATCATGTCACTGGCATCGATGTCGATCCGTGGCTCATTGAGCAATCGTGGATGCTTGCGAGGGAGGCTGGCCTCGCCGATTCATTAGATTTTCGGCTGGTCGTGCCGGGACCATTGCCGTTCGGCGATGCGGCATTCGATGTGGTGTTCTCCAAGGACGCGATGATCCACATTCCCGATAAGGAAGCATTCTACCAGGAGGTGCTGCGCGTTCTCAAACCCAGGGGGCAGTTTGTTGCCGGCGATTGGCTATTCGCGCCAGGCGCTGGCACCAGTGCCGCAATCGAGGCTTGGCTCCACGACAATCCCCTGAACTTCATGTTCACGACCATTGCCGAGGCAAAGGAAGCGCTGGCGCGCGCCGGCTTCGTGGATGCCTATGTCATTGACCGGCGCATAGTTCTGCAATCCCTGAATCGCCGTGAGATTGCGTTGCTCGAAGGCCCCGGCCTGCACCAACTCAGCGCCATCATCGGTGAAGACATGGCGAAGGATCGGCTCGCCAGCGCGCGCGGACGGCAAGGAGCATTGGACACCGGAGATCTGATCCCCAGTCACCTCGGTGGGGTTAAGCCCTGATCAAGTTGCGGAAACACCGCTGGCTTTGGCGAGGGCCGATCATACCGGTTCCATGGTGAGCGTTAGGCCGTCGACACCCGTCATCCGCACACACGCGCCCTTCGGCGCATCGGGATTAAGGGCAGCAAATGTGTCCGCCTCGTCCTGGCGCATGGCCCGGAAGGCTCACCCGTTCAGAGGCCGCCGATTAATGGGCGGGCGGTCGCAAGGCTGATCGGCAACTTCGAAGAAGCGCGGCTGCAAGAGATAATACGA
>JBKJQD010000160.1:0-3511 GCA_046594125.1 Aestuariivirga sp. | reverse complement strand
GTCGGCCAGCCGGATCGCTTCGTCAAAATCATGGGTGATGAAGACGACGGTTTTCTTCAAGACGCTTTGCAGGCGCATAAGTTCGGTTTGCATTTCGCGGCGGATCAGCGGATCAAGCGCCGAAAACGGCTCGTCGAGAAACCAGATTTCCGGTTCAACGGCGAGCGACCTTGCAATGCCGACACGCTGCTGCTGGCCACCGGAAAGTTCGGCGGGAAAATGCCGTTCGCGGCCCTTGAGGCCGACGAGATCGACCATCGCCTGGGCGCGCTTGAGCCGCTGCTCACGCCCGATGCCCTGGATGAACAGCGGGAAGGCGACGTTCTCCAGCACGTTGAGATGCGGCAGCAAGGCGAAATGCTGGAACACCATGCCCATCTTGTGGCGGCGGATATCGATCAGCTCGGCTTCGCTGGCTTTCAGCAAATCCTTGCCATCGAAGATCAGTTCGCCCGACGTCGGTTCGATCAGCCGCGACAGGCAGCGCACCAGCGTCGACTTGCCGGAGCCCGACAGGCACATGACGATGAAGATTTCGCCCTCGCGGACCTCGAGTGCCGCATCACGCACAGCACCGATCAGATGCGCCCGGTCAAGCTCCGCCGCCGTGGCCCTGCCCTTGTGCGCCCGCAGAAAACCGGCGGCATCCGGCCCGAACACCTTCCACAACCCACGGCACGACAATTTGACCGGGCGCGGATCAACCGCGCCCGTTACATCGCTGTTCATTGTCAGGTCCGCTGCGCCACTTATTGCGCCCAGGCCTTCCACTTGGCCTCATTGGCAGCGACCCAGGCGGCGGCCACATCCTCGATGGTCTTGCCGTCGAGATCGACTTCACCCGACATCTTGTTCAGTTCGGCGGTATCAATCTGATAGGCCTTGGCGACCTTGTAGGCGACCGGCCACTTGTCCTTCATGCCAGCCCAGGAATACTTCCAGATGTCGCCATGCGGCTTGCCGCAGTCATGGGCCTTCTCGGGATTGATGCCGGCTTTCGGATCGCTGTAGCATTCCGGTGTGTATTCCGGGAACTGCACCCACTCGCCCTCATACTTGGCCGGCGCCCAGTGCGGCGAATAGATCCACAGCATGATTGGCGCCTTGCGCTGGTAAGCTGAATCAAGTTCGGCGAACATCGCCGCATCGGTTCCGGCGTGAATCACCGTGAAGGGCAGAGCCAGCGCATCCACACGCTCGTCATCAAAACCTTCCCAGGTCACCGGTCCGCCAAGATAGCGGCCCTTGGGTGCCGTTTCGGCGATGGAGAAAGCTTCGGCACACTTCGGGTCCTTCAGCGCTTCCCAGTTGGGCAGGCCGGGGCATTTCTCCTTCATGTACATGGGATACCACCACTCTTCCTTGGCCTTGGGGCCGAGGGTGCCGAGCTTCTCGGTCTGGCCGGTGGCATCGGAGGCTTTCATGGCCTCGCCCGCCGTCGTGTCCCAGTATTCGAGGCCTAGTGTCAGGTCGCCATTGGTCAGGCTGGTGGTGAGACTCGAGAGATAGTCGCCCGTGGGATATTCGACGCTGTAGCCGAGTTTTTCGAGGACGCCGCCAAGGATTTTGGCGTTGAGATTGACGCTGGTCCAGTCGAACAGCGCGATCTTGATCGGATCGCTCGATTCGACGGCACCGGCGGAAATCGGGCTGAAGCTTGTGGCGGCGAGTGCTGCGGCGGCAAGCACGGCGGATTTCCAATACGGCAGTTTGGTCATTTGCTCCCTCAATCTTCTTTTGTGGATGCGGTCCATGCCACATCCTTCAGCATCAATGTCGGCCCAAAATCAAAGGCCTGTCAATGCCGATGACGGAATTGCCCGTATCCAGGTCAAGGACCTCCGTAACCCATATCCGGGGTGCTGCCGCGTGTTTCTTGCATGCGTGGCTGTTGACCCGCCGGGGCCAATGGACCAAACTGTACCGGGATTCCAAAAACAGGTGAAAACAATGCAATACGTCGCACCAGAAACGACCAGGGCCGCGGTGGCCTTGCTCGCCAAGGCGAAAGGCAGCGCCTATGTGCTGGCCGGAGGCTCCGACCTTCTCGTCCGCATGAAGGGGGGCTTCATCGAGCCGGACCTCATCGTCGACATCAAGCGCATCAAGGCCATGCGCGAAGTGAAAAAGACCGCCAGCGGATTTTCCATCGGCGCCGCCGTTCCCTGCGCCGAGCTTGGCGAGAACAAGGCGCTGATCAAGGCCTGGCCGGGCGTCGTCGAATCCGCCAGCCTGATCGGTTCGAAGCAGATCCAGGGCCGCTGCACCATTTCCGGCAATCTGTGCAACGCAGGCCCCGCCGCCGACAGCGTCCCCGCCATGGTGGCGGCTGGCGCCAAAGCGGTAATCCAGGGCCCCAAGGGCAAGCGCACCGTTCCCGTCGAGCAGATCGCCGTTGGCCCCGGCAAGAACTCGCTCAAGAAGGGCGAACTGGTCGAAGCCATTCTGCTGCCGGCCAAGAAGCCCAAGTCCGGCGATGCCTATCTGCGCTTCATCCCGCGCACCGAAATGGATATCGCGGTGGTGAGTTGCGGCATCAACCTGACGCTCGATGGCAAGGGCGTGGTGACCAGTGCCCGCGTGGCACTGGGCGCTGTTGCTCCCACCGTGCTGCTGGTCGATGCCGCCGCCAAGGCCATCATCGGCTCAAAGCTTGATGATGCGGCCCTCGACAGGCTGGGCGCCGCCGCTTCCGCCGCTTGCCGTCCCATCGACGACAAGCGCGGCACCATCGAATTCAGAACCAAGGTTGCCGCCGTGCTTGCCAAGCGCGCCGCCAGGATCGCCTACGGGCGCGCAGGAGGTAAATAATGTCAATGCTCGTTTCCACCACCATCAATGGCGATCACATCGAATTTGTCTGTGAGCCGGATGAAACCCTGCTGGATGCCTTGCGCAATCGCGTTGGCCTCACCGGCGCCAAGGAAGGCTGCGGCACCGGAGACTGCGGCGCCTGCTCGGTCACCGTCGATGGCCGCCTCGTCTGCTCCTGCCTCGTCCTCGGCGCTGAAGCCGAGGGCCGCGAGATCGAGACCATCGAAGGCATGGCCGATGGCGCCACGTTGCATCCCTTGCAGCGCAAGTTCCTCGACCATGGCGCCCTCCAGTGCGGCATCTGCACGCCGGGCTTCCTGATCGCTTCGCGCGCGCTGCTCGCCAAGAATCCCAATCCGACCGAAACCGAGATTCGTTTCGGCCTTGCCGGCAATCTTTGCCGCTGCACCGGCTATGACAAGATCGTTCGCGCCGTTCAGGCCACTGCAAAAGAAATGAGAGGAGCTTAATCATGCCACTCGACACAAATTTTACCAACCAGAAGTTCAAACTCGTGGGTACTCGGCCACTGCGCCCCGATGGCGTTGACAAGGTAACCGGCCGCGCCAAATACGGCGCTGACTACAATGCCCCCGGACAGCTTATCGCCCTTGTCCTGCGTTCACCCCTCGCCCACGCCCGCAGCAAGAAGATCGACATCTCGAAGGCTGAAAAGCTTGCCGGTGTAAAGGCCATC
>JBKJQD010000325.1:0-7860 GCA_046594125.1 Aestuariivirga sp. | reverse complement strand
CGCTCGGCGCAAATGGCGCAACTGGCTCCGCTTGCGGCGCAGGTTTTGCCATTGCGGCGGCGCCAACCTGCAGCGAATAAACCCGCATCGGATCGGTGATGTTTTTCAGCTTCATCTCGCCAAGATCGCTGACCTCTAAATCCAGCCTGGCTTTCACCTGTCGATAGGCGTCCTCGGAAAGACAGATGGCACCAGGCGCTGAAATGCCCTCCAGCCGCGCCGCAATGTTGACGCCGTCACCCATCAGGTCGCCGTCGCTCTCCTCGACCACGTCGCCAAGATGAATGCCGATGCGGAACTCTATGCGGCGCTCCACTGGCACACCGGCGTTGCGCTCAACCATGGCGTTTTGTACCTCGATCGCACAGCGCACGGCGTCGACGACGCTGCGAAACTCGACAAGCACCCCATCACCAGTGCGCTTGACCACGCGCCCATTGTGCACTGCAATAGTGGGATCAATCAGGTCGCTGCGCAGCGCCCGCAGCCGCGCCAGCGTGCGATCCTCATCGGCGCCCGTGAGCCGGCTGAAGCCCACCACGTCGGCGGCCAGGATCGCTGCGAGTTTCCTCTGTTCGGTCACGTTTTCCGGCTTCCCTTGGCGCTCAGCTTATCACGCTGGCGAGCTCGATGTACAAGTCTCTGCGCGGGAGATGGCTGGGTACGTCTATCGGACCACACTTCCGCTTCGGGTCAGACTCAGTCCAAGAGCGACGATGAACGCCCTCTTGCATCGCGGGTACCAAGTGTCAGATTTTATCCACTAGAGGTCTGCACCGGCTAATTTGACTCATATGCATGCGCTGCGAACTGTGATTCTTGCTGGCTCGGTATCAACTGGCAAGGCAGATCGATCATGGCGGCCAAGAAATTCATTGTCGAATTGGGCGCGGCTGAGCGCGCACGGTTGCACGCGCTGATCTCGAAAGATAAGGCGCCGGCGAAGGTGATCCTGAAGGCGCATCCTTTTGAAGGTTGATTCCGCCGCGGGCGGCCCGGGTTGGCTTGACGCTCAGATCGTCGAGGCGTTCGAGACCAGTCTGATCATGGTTTCGCGTGTGCGCGAGAAGCTGGTGACTGAGGGTCTCGATGCCGGTTTCACGCGCAAAAAACGCGAAACACCTCCCGTTCCGGCGATTTTCGATGGCGAAGCCCGAGCGAAGTTGACCGCGCTGGCGTGCTCCGCGCCGCCCGAAGGTTGCGCGCGCTGGACCATCCGGCTTTTGGCGCGGCACGTCGCCGAGCGCAAAATTGTGGAGACGGCGCACTTCAACACGGTTGGCCGCGCGCTCAAAAAAACGATCTCAAACCGCACCTGACCGGCGACTGGGTGATCCCGCCGAAGGCAAACGCAGCCTTTGTAGCCGCGATGGAAGATGTGCTGGATGTCTATACGCGGCCGCGCAACGAGACGCGCCCGCTGGTCTGCCTCGACGAAACCTCAAAGCAGCTCATCGCCGAGACCCGTGACCCTGAACCGATGCAGTCAGGCCAGCTCGCGCGTCACGACTACGAGTACAAGCGCATAGCCTGCCCTCGCGAAGGCCGGGGTGAAAGTCACCGAAAGACCCACGGCCATCGACTATGCGAAAATACTGCGCGACCTGAGCGACATCCACTTCCCCAAGGCTGAAAAGATCGTGCTGGTCCAGGACAACCTGAATACGCACACGCCAGCATCACTGTACGAAGCGTTCGAACCAGCCGAGGCTCGCCGGATCATCAAGCGGTTCGAATGGCACTACACACCCAAGCACGGCAGCTGGCTCAACCTGGCCGAGTCCGAACTGGCGGTTCTCTCCGGTCAATGCCTCGACCGCCGCATTGCCGACGCCCGCATGCTTGCCGCCGAGGCCGACGCGTGGCGCTCACGCCGCAATTCCCGCAACGCAAAAGCAAACTGGCACTTCAACACCGCCAACGCCCGTGTCAAACTCAAAAGCCTGTATCCCGCACCTTAGGGAGATTCAGCCCACTAGCCTTCCACGGCAGCTACATAGCCGACTTCGTGATCCGCGTCCTCGGCGTCCAGAATATCGGCCCGGGCGACTTCAACATCCGAACCGCCGATCAGACCCCTTCGGCCAGCACCACGACGCGCGAACCGATCGGCACCCGGCGGTAGAGCTGGATGACGTCCTGGTTGATCATGCGAATGCAGCCCGATGAAGCGTTCTTGCCGATTGACATGGGTTCGGTGGTGCCATGGATGCGATACAGCGTGTCGCTGCCATTCTGGAACAGATAGAGGGCGCGGGCCCCCAACGGGTTGTCGTAACCGCCGGGCATTCCGTTGGCCCACTTGGCTTTTTCGGGATGGCGCTCGATCATCTCCTTGGGCGGCGTCCATTTCGGCCACATCACCTTGCGGCCAACATCGGCCATGCCCGCCCAGCGGAAGCCATCCTTGCCCACCGCACAACCCCAGCGTATAGCCAAGCCGCCGTCCACCACCAGCGAGATTTGGCGGGCACTGGTATCGACAATCACCGTGCCTGGAAACTGCCGCCCCTTGTAGGCCACCACGGAAGGGCGAAACTGCGGCGCGAGCTTTGAATAATCAAACGGCGGCAGCGGGAAGCCATCGTCCGAACCATCGGCCCACGCAGCCGCGGGCAATTGCGACACCAAAGCGCCAACGGCAACGCCCAGAAATGTCCGGCGCGAGATTGAATGTGCAGTCATGGTCACCTCACAGCGAAAATTTTATCGACATGACGTCGATGCAAAATCACAAAAAGCGCCGCCTGCCCCTGTGCAACCGCATCGGCGGATGCGATAACGCATTGCTTGACCAAAAGGAAGTGGTGCCGTTGCGCGATGACAATGCCATGGTCGCGGCGAGTGGATTTCGTGAATACGACGCCCGCTGGCTGTTCGGCACAGACATCAACCTGGCCGGCCTGACGGCGCTGGGCATTGGTATTGGAACCTTGCTGCACGACGCGGGCGGCGGGCCGCAGATCGTCACCGGCCACGACTATCGCAGTTATTCGGCGGCCGTGAAGGCGGCGCTGATCACCGGGCTTGTTGCGTCCGGCTGTGCCGTCCACGACATCGGGCTGGCGCTGTCGCCAATGGCCTATTTCGCCCAGTTCGACCTCGACATTCAGGCAGTCGCAATGGTCACTGCCTCGCATAATGAAAATGGCTGGACTGGCGTCAAGATAGGCTTGGCGCGGCCCCTGACGCTCGGCCCTGCTGAGATGAGCAGGCTCCGCGACGTCGTTTTGAAGGGTGAAGGCCGCGAGCGAGCTGGCGGGTCCGTCAACTACGTCGAGGGCATGGCGCGGCGCTACATGGACGATCTCCTGTCCAGCGGAAAGCTGTCGCGCCGCCTGAAAGTGGTGGTGGCTTGCGGCAACGGCACCGCCGGGCTTTTCGCGCCGGAGGTTCTCGAAGGCATCGGTTGCGATGTGGTGCGGCTGGACTGCGATCTCGACTGGAGCTTTCCACGCTACAATCCCAACCCCGAGGATATGCGGATGCTGCGGGCCATGTCGGAAGCGGTGAGCGATTGCGGCGCCGACATCGCCTTCGGCTTCGATGGCGATGGCGACCGTTGCGGAGTCGTCGGCGATGATGGCCACGAGATTTTCGCCGATAAAATGGGCGTGCTGCTGGCCCGCGACATGTCGGAGTTGCAACCAGGTGCCAGGTTTGTTGCCGATGTGAAATCGACCAGTCTCTTCGCCACCGATCCCGTTCTGAAGGCGCAAGGCGCCGTCACCGAATATTGGAAGACCGGGCACTCCCACATGAAGCGCCGCACGCAGGAAACCGGCGCTCTCGCCGGCTTCGAAAAATCCGGGCATTATTTCTTCCGTCAGCCCTTTGGCCGCGGCTATGACGATGGCCTGCTCGCCGCCATCGCCATCTGCCGCCTGCTCGACCGCCATCCCGCCATGTCGATCTCCGGTCTCACCCGCACCCTGCCCCGCACCTGGATGACCCCCACCATGTCGCCGCGCTGCGCCGATAGCACCAAGTACGGTGTTGTCGAGCGCATCACCGCGCATTTCGCCGAGCAGATGGCAAAGGGCCGGCATCTGGCGGGCAGCGCCATCACCGGTCTGCTTACTGTCAACGGGGTGCGCATCGTGCTTGAGGATGGCTCATGGGGATTGATCCGCGCCTCGTCCAACAAGCCGGAACTGGTGGTGGTCTGCGAGAGCCCGGTATCCGAAGCCCGGATGCGCGCCGTGTTTCACGAACTGGAACAGCATTTGCGAAGTTATCTCGAAGTCGGGGATTTCAATCAGAAAATCTGATCGTGCTACTTGGGGAGATAGTCACTTGATTACGCCGGTTATCATGGCGGGAGGACAAGGATCGCGGCTGTGGCCGGTCTCGCGCCAGAGTGCCCCCAAGCCTTTTGTGCCGCTGACCGGCGGCGGCGAAACGCTGCTGCAGTCAACCCTGCGCCGCCTCGCGGCACTTACCAACGCCAGCCCTCCCGTCATCGTCTGCAACGCCGCGCATGAAACGCTGGCCCGTCAACAAGCGCGGCAAATTTGTGACGATGATCCTGTCTTCCTCCTCGAACCCGAGGGCCGCAACACCGCACCAGCGATCTGCGCTGCCGCACTTCTGTTGCAGCAGCGCGGCGGCGATGAACCCATGCTGGTCCTGCCCGCCGATCACCGCATTGGCGATGAACCGGCATTCGCTGATGCTGTGACGCGCGCCGCAGCTCTGGCGCGAGACGGACATCTCGTAACCTTCGCCACTACCCCGGACCATGCCGCGACTGGCTATGGTTATCTGAAACTGGGCAAAGCTATCGACGCGGCGCAGCGCCAGTTCCACGTCGCGTCCTTCATCGAAAAACCCGATGCTGTCCGCGCCGCACAATTTATCCGCGACGGTGGCTACGCCTGGAACAGCGGCATGTTCATGTTCAGGCCGACCGCCCTGTTGACGGCATTCACGAAACATCAGCCGCTAATCCTCGCCGTTTGCCGCAAGGCTTTGGTGGCCGGCACGGCCCGTCTCGGCGTTGTCTTTGCCGATGCGCCGTCAATCTCGATTGACCATGCGATCATGGAACAGGCTGAGAATGTCGTCACCGTCTCAGCCGATCTCAACTGGAGCGACCTCGGCGATTGGCAAGCCATCTTGCAAGCGCTCCCCCATGATGATCAAGGAAACGGCCAGAGCGGTCCCGTCGTGGCGCTCGACAGCCACGGCAGCCTGCTGCTCAGCGACGGCCCGCAACTGGTCGCCATCGGCCTCTCGGACATGATCGCAATCGCCGCCAACGGCGCCGTCCTCGTGGCGCCGCTGTCCCGATCCCAGGAGGTGAAGGACATCGCCGCCCTGCTTGGCAAGGACCAAGCATCCGGCAATCAGGTGGAGCAAATCAGGATCGCGCCACAGGCATCCGCGATGCTCATATCTCAAAGCAACGGGCATCTGATCTGCATCACCGGACGCGGCATTGTCACCAGCGGCGGTGGTTCAATCACAATAAAAACAAACCAGTCGCTAGCCACCTTTGCCGGTGACAGCCTTCGCATCGAGAACCCCAGCAAAGAAATCCTGCATCTCGTCATTCTCGGCACTTGCAGCGTGGAGAGGTAAGTAAAGTAAACTCACATCAGCAAGATTGAACTTGCCAGCACAAGCCGGTGCCGGCGCAAGAACGCTGTCGCTGCTTACTCCCGCGGCCTCTTCGCCAGCGCCCGGTCCAGCGCCGCCCGCACCCGGCGGCCGAGTTCGGTGATTTCCGCTTCGGTGATGATCAGCGGCGGCGCCATGACGAAGCAGCCAGCCAGCGGCCTGACGATGACGCCCTCGGCAAGGCCTGCCTCATAAACATCCTTGGTGACGCCGCCGACCTTGAGGCTCGCTGCCGGGCCGGCACGGCCTTCACCGGGCCAGGCGACTTCCACTGCACCAGCGAGGCCCCATTTGCGGTTGCCCACCACCAATGGATGATCGAGCAGCGAGTCGAGCATGCGGTTCCAGTGCGGCATCATGCGCCGCACATGGCCCAGGACGTCGCGCTCGTCGAAAATGTTGAGCACCTCGAGCGCCACCGCCGCCGAAACGACATGGGCGTGATGGGTGGCGCCATGGGCAAACCAGCCCTTGGCCTCGTTGCCGAGATCGAGGCGGCGGTTGAATTCCTCGCCCATGATGATGCCGGCAATCGGCATGTAGGCGCCGGAAATTCCCTTGGCGCAGGTCATGCAATCGGGTTCGAGCCCCATGGCCTCGGTCGCCCACATGCGGCCGGAGCGCCCGAAGCCGGTCACCACTTCATCGATGAAAAGCTGGATGCCATATTTGCGCAGCACCCTGGTGATCTTCGGGAAGTAGCTGGCGGGCGGCGGAAACATGCCAGACGACACCGAAACCGGCTCGGCAATCATCGCACCGATGGTCTCTGGCCCCGCTTCGAGAATGGTGTTCTCCAGTTCCTCCGCGAGACGATCCGTGAAGCCTTCCTCGTCTTCGCCGGGCAGGGCCGCATTGGGCCAGCTCGGGTGACTGACCTGCAGCGAGAAGCCCATGGGAATGCCGAAACTCTCCTGCAAATCCGGCGATCCGCCCATCGCCGAGGTGGCGATCGTCGAGCCGTGATAGCTGGCCTGGCGCGAGATCACCTTGCGGCGCAGCGGCTCGCCGGCAAAGCCGTTGCCGTACCACATGAACTTCAGCAGGTGGTCATTGGCTTCCGAACCCGTCGTCGAGAAATAAATGCGCGGATTCTTGATCGGGGAAAGTGCCGCAAGCCGCTCCGTCAGTTCCATGACAGCGGGCACCGAGCGGTGAATGGCGGAGGAATACATCGGCAGCATCTTCATCTGCCGGTAGGCGGCGTCCACCAGGCGCTCCTCGCTGAAGCCCAGCGACACGCAATAGAAGCATGACACGGACTCGATATAGTCCTTGCCGTTCTCGTCAAAGATGAAAATGCCCTTGCCCTTCTCGAAGACCAGCGGACGCTCCGTCTTGAGGCGCTTGAGGTCGCTGAAACCGAGCAGGATCGCGTCGTTGCGGTAATTGCTGTTCTTCACTTCGAGATTCATGGCCGATGATCCTTCTGCGCCCGCGCGAAACTCATTCTCATACGACATTAGCAACTCTGTTGGCGCGGCGCCATCACTTGACAGCGCGTTCCCTTTGGCCCGAATATCCAGGTTCGTTTTGCAAGGCAATTCCCCACATGAATGGCGTAATCGATCAGCCGGCGGTATACCCAAGCCTCGCGGGGCGCAGTGTCTTCATAACTGGCGGCGGCAGCGGCATCGGCGCCAGCCTGGTTGAGCATTTCTGCCGTCAGGGAGCGCGTGTCTGTTTTGCCGATATCGCGGTTGATGCCTCGCGTGGCGTTGTCGACCGTCTATCTGACGCCGGGGTAATCAAGCCCCATTTCATTGCCTGCGACCTCCGTGACATTGAAGCGCTGCGTGGAGCGATTGCCGAGGCATGTGAGCGTCATGGCCCGGTGCGCGTGCTGGTGAACAATGCCGGCAACGACGACCGCCACGCCACCCAGGATGTAACAGTCGACTATTGGGACAACCGCATGCAGGTCAATCTGCGCCACCAGTTCTTCGCGGCTCAGGCGGTGCGGCCCCTGATGCGCGACGCGGGCGGCGGGTCGATCATCAATTTCGGTTCGATCACCTGGATGGTGGGCGATCCCGATTGCCCGGCCTATGTCACGGCCAAGGCGGCGGTCGGCGGTTTGACGCGGGCCCTGGCGCGCGAATTGGGACCGGAAAAAATCAGGGTGAACTGTGTGCTTCCCGGCTGGGTGATGACCGAGCGCCAGATGAAGCTGTGGCTCGACGAGGCCGGTGAACGCCAGATCGCTGACCGCCAATGTCTGACCGAAAAACTTTACCC
>JBKJQD010000032.1:0-2505 GCA_046594125.1 Aestuariivirga sp. | reverse complement strand
CTGGCGGCGAATTCGCCGCCAGCATCAAAGCCAGTGACCGAGCCATGGGCGAGGCCGATCCTGATAAGTCCCGCGGCTGTTGTTGCGCCATCCATCCACGCGGTTAGATCGGTGACTTCGGACTTGCGCCGCATGGGGGCCGGCAGGAGCACGGCGCCACTTCCGAGTTGCACAGGCTCCGCCGTGAGATGAAGATGGACGTTGGCCGGAAGCTCTGCCGCCCGGACCCGGTCCCACAGGCCATTGCCACGATGGGGATCATGATTGCCGGAGATCACGTTCCAGACGACAGCCGGATACTTCCGCATGCGCTCAAGAGGCTCGCGCAATGTTTTCTGACTGGGTGCTTCGGTGTCATAGAGATCGCCAGCGATGAGCACATGTTGAATGCCCTCCGCAACGGCCAGCTTGCCTATGGTCTCAACCGCCGCGAGGCGCGCCTGCCGCAACACCGGCTCCTGGCCGCCGAACTTCCGGAACGGCTTTCCGATCTGCCAGTCGGCAGTATGGATGAATCTCATGGCGGGAAGCATGACTATAGGGGGATGCGGCGTCAAGGCACGGTTTGGCGCCAGAATCAGCAGATTGACCAAAGCGCCTCGGGAATTCCGGAGTCTGCAGCATCGTTCAATGTCCTCATTTTATGCCGCAAGTAATTATTACAACCCATTGTAAATGAACAATTATCCATAATAATTTCGCTATATCTCTCATGTTAGAAACACACAAAAGGATAGCGAAATGACGATCAAGAATCTGTCACTCACAACGATGACGATTTCCTACGCCATCGAAAAACTGGTTCCGCAAAAAACACAGAGGGAACTCGCCAAGGAAATGGGATTCATGCGGGCCAATATGCTGTCAATGCTCAAGACGGGTGATGCCAAGGTGCCATTCGCAAAAATTCCGATCGTCGCCGAAGTCCTCGGTATCGACCCGGCAAAGTTGCTTCGAACCCATCTTTGGGAAACCTGGCCGCAGTTTGCGGATGTTGTCTTCGAAATCTTCGGAGGCATTCTGACCACCGCCGAACGCGAGTGGCTTGAATTCTTCGAGGAGGTCGGCATGCTGTCGCCACCGGTTGATTCCGACAGGCGCAGGAAGCTTGCGGAGCTCATGGCGAAGACGGACTGGGAGGAGGGGGAGTGATGAAGTCGTTTCCTTCTGGTAGCTCTGCTGCGGCAGTCGATATCCGGGCAGCTTGAAGGCTACAGTGCGGTCAACGATGCCGGGCGGCAAGGTCATCCGACATAAACGCAATGTCGCCTTCCAGAACAGGTAGGCGTGGGTCTTGCCAAATGAGCACCATGACCACAATATCGACCTCGACAAGCCAGTCATCCAATGCATGTCGGTTAAGTGGATATCCGCGTCGGTTACGCTGCTATAGGGATCGGAAGCAACTGCTTGAAGTAAGCCTGATCGGGCGTCTTCCCGTCAAACGACGAATGTGGGTTGAGGAGTGCTTGCACATGACATCGGTCTCCAAGGCGTGTGTGATCGGGCTGGGCTCCATGGGTCTCGGCATGGCGCAATCGATGATCCGGAAAGGGTTGGCGGTGTCAGGTGCCGACCTCAATCCGGCGGCGGTGCAGCGGCTTTCCGAGGCTGGTGGCCGAGGTTTCGCATCGGCCGTTGAAGCCACACGGGGCGCCGGCATTCTGGTGACGGTCGTCGTCAACGCCGCGCAGACCGATGCCGTGCTGTTCGGCGAAAACGGTGCGGCTCCGGCGCTGGCGAAAGGCGGCGTCATCATCTCGTCGGCCACCATGTCGCCAGATGACGCGCGGAGACTAGCCGGCCAAGCACAAGCGCTGGGCCTCCACTACCTCGATGCTCCGATCAGCGGCGGTGCGGTGAAGGCGGCGGCGGGACAGCTCACCGTCATGGCATCCGGCACGGCTGAGGCCTTCGCGGCAGCCCGTCCCGCTCTCGATTGCATGGCGGCAACCGTCTATGAACTGGGCGACAAGGCCGGTATCGGCGCCTCGTTCAAGATGGTGAACCAGCTCTTGGCCGGCGTTCACATTGCGGCAGCCTGCGAAGCCATGACCTTCGCGGCCAGGCTCGGGCTTGATCTCCCCACGGTCTACAAGGTCATCACCGCGTCTGCCGGCAACAGCTGGATGTTCGAGAACCGCGTGCCGCATATTCTCGATGGCGACTACTCGCCCAGAAGTGCCGTGGAGATATTCACCAAGGACTTGGGGATCGTCGGCGACATGGGCCGGCAGGAAAAATTCCCCATGCCCGTCGCCGCAACCGCGCTGCAGATGTTCCTGATGACCGCCGCCGCCGGTATGGGCAAGGACGACGACGCCTCCGTCGCCCGCATGATCGCCAGGATAACGGGCATCGAACTGCCTGAGAGCAAGTCCTGAAAAATCCCGGGCTCGCCCGTTGGCCGGCCGAAGTCAGAGCGCAGGAAATCGAAGCCGCAACCCTCGTCGGCCTGGCCGGTATGCTGGGCGAACATCCAGCCATAGCCGCGCTCGAAGCGGG
>JBKJQD010000469.1:0-2526 GCA_046594125.1 Aestuariivirga sp. | reverse complement strand
CCGCCTTCACCGACGCTACGCCCCGGCCAATATCCACCCTTAAGGCCTCCAACTTGAGGAGCTGCTCTTGCTGGCGCCGCAGCGCATCCCGCACAACTTCGCTGGCGTTGTTGAATTGGCCGGAAGAAACTTGCTCGGCGACGTATTTTTCCCAGGATTGCCCGAGTGAAAAGTTCATGGATGCGCCTCCCGATGTGGGGGATACTCTTTCAGGTATAACAATAGATGGCAATCAATTTTATTGCGGCGCATTGGCATGTGCCGCCGTCACCGGACGGGCGGCTCGATCTTTCCGGCGGTTGCCGAAGCGGGCTTGATCCGCCATATGACGCCTTTGCGCATTCAGAGGATCACTCATGACCGCTTCTCCCGCCCTCGGACCTCTCCCCGAATGGAATCTCGCCGATCTCTATGCGTCTCCCGACGCCCCGGAATTTGCCGCCGACATGGCGAAGGGTGAGGACCTCGCCAAGGCTTTCGCTGAAAAATACAAGGGCAAGCTGGCTTTGCTTTCGGGGGCGGGGCTGGCTGAGGCGTTGAAGACTTATGAGGTGATCTCCGATCTGCTGGGGCGCACCGGCTCTTACGCTCAACTCTATTATGTCGGCGATACCACCGACCCCAAGCGCGGCAAGTTCTATGGCGATGTTTCGGCCAAGCTCACCGAAATTTCCGCCGTGCTGATGTTCTTCGAACTTGAGTTGAACCGCATCGACGATGCAGCGCTGGAAAAATCCATGGAAACACCAGCGCTCGGTCACTACCGCCCTTGGATCGAAAATCTGCGCGCCGAAAAGCCCTATCAGCTTGACGACAAGCTGGAGGAACTGTTCCTCGAAAAATCGCAGACCGGGGCCGCCGCCTTGAACCGGCTGTTCGACGAGACCATGGCGAGCCTGCGTTTCGATGTGGAGGGCGAGCGGCTGGCGCTGGAGCCCACATTGAACCTGCTGCAGGACAGTGACGGGGCGCGGCGCAAGTTGGGCGCTGAGGCGCTGGCCAGGACGTTCAAGGAAAACCTGCGGCTGTTCACACTGGTCACCAATACGCTGGCCAAGGACAAGGACATTTCTGACCGCTGGCGCGGCTTCAAGGATATCGCGGCGGCGCGGCATCTGTCGAACCGCGTCGAGCCGGAGGTGGTTGCAGCACTTGTCGAAGCGGTGCGCGCCGCCTATCCGAAATTGTCGCACCGCTATTACCGCATGAAGGCCAAGTGGCTGGGCATGGACCGCCTCATGCATTGGGACCGCAATGCGCCGCTCCCTGCTGAAGACACGCGCGAGGTGCCGTGGAGCGAGGCCCGCGACATCGTGCTCAAGGCCTATGGTGGCTTTGCGCCGGAGATGGCGTCAATTGCCCAGACCTTCTTTGACCGCCGCTGGATCGATGCGCCGGTGAGGCCCGGCAAAGCCGCGGGCGCCTTCGCCCATCCCACCGTGCCATCGGCGCATCCTTACGTGTTGCTCAATTATATGGGCAAGGCGCGGGACGTGATGACGCTGGCCCATGAGTTGGGCCATGGCGTGCATCAGGTGCTGGCGGCGGCCCAGGGGCCGCTGATGGCGTCAACGCCGCTGACGCTTGCCGAAACCGCCAGCGTGTTTGGCGAGATGCTGACCTTCCAGGCGCTGCTGAAACAGACCACCGAACCCAAAAAGCGCAAGGCGCTGCTGGCCTCCAAGGTCGAAGACATGATCAACACGGTGGTGCGCCAGATCGCCTTTTATACGTTCGAGCGCAAGGTCCACACGGCGCGTAAAGGTGGCGAACTGACGCCGGACCAGATCAACGAAATATGGATGAGCGTGCAGTCGGAAAGCCTCGGCGATGCTATCGAGTTCGGACCCGGCTACGAGACCTACTGGACTTATATTCCGCATTTCATCCATTCGCCCTTCTACGTCTATGCCTATGCCTTCGGCGACTGCCTGGTGAACTCGCTCTATGCCCGCTACCGGGAAAGCGAGCAGGGCTTCCAGGAAAAATACTTCACCATGCTGAAGGCCGGCGGCAGCCAGCACCACGCCGGCCTGCTCAAGCCTTTTGGCCTCGACGCCAGCGACCCGAAATTCTGGGACAAGGGCTTGGCGGTGATTTCGGGAATGATCGATGAGCTGGAGGAGATGGAGGGGTGATGGCAATCTTTGACAAGGCTGCGGCTTGAACTCAGGGCGACGGACTTGTCCCCCATGTCCGTCACCCTCCGCGAAAGCGGAGGATGACGGAGTGGGGGGCGGCAATGACGCCACGGGGGCCGCGACGGGCAAATAGTAAAGGCCGTTGCGCTCAGATTGTCGCCACCGTCGTGATGCCGTCGATGGGGCTGATTTCGCCGACGAATTGCAGCAGGTCGGTCATGTTGAAAGTGCCTGCCGTCTTGGCTGGCAGTGTGGGCTTCCAGTTGTTCTGCGACAGGTAGGAGTCCTGGTCGCCCTGGACGAGTCCGACGAAGACCTCGGCGACGATCTGGCTGCCTATCGGCCCCAGCCGTTCGCTGCCACCCTTCACCTGGGCTTCCTTCAG
>JBKJQD010000418.1:0-2741 GCA_046594125.1 Aestuariivirga sp. | reverse complement strand
GCACGTCGGGCCGATGGCCTCTTCGGCACACCGCGACCGCGTCGAAGGCTATATCGCCAAGGGCAAGAACGAGGCCCGGTTGGTCACCGGCGGTGGTCGCCCGCGGGACAATGATCGCGGCTGGTTCGTCCAGCCGACACTGTTCGCCGATGTCGATAATTCAGCGACGATCGCCCAAGAGGAAATCTTCGGACCAGTACTCTCCGTCATTTCTTACGAGAACGACGAGGACGCCGTACGAATTGCCAATGATTCGCAGTTCGGCCTCGCCGGTTCGGTATGGAGTGGCGATGGGAGCCGTGCCCTTGATGTAGCTCGCCAAGTCCAAAGCGGTACGATGGGCATCAACGGCTACATGCCGTCGCTCGGATCGCCGTTCGGGGGCGTCAAGGCGAGCGGGATGGGACGGGAATTCGGCCCCGAGGCCGTCGGCTCCTATCAGCAGCTGAAGTCGATCTACGTCATGGGCTGATTCGAAGAGCAGGCATCTTGCAAGCGCAGTTTTTCGCCCATTACTGATTGAATTTCCGATGCTTACCTTCATGCATCGCAAATCCCGCAGGGCGCTAATCGACCGCGCGCGCGAGTTCGCCGTCCCTTCTATCTCCTCACCGGCGCCGCTTTAAAGCCGCCCTTCACCTCTACGAAAAAAGCGGTTTCCGACACGATGCCGAGACCGTGACGAAATACGGCGCGATCTACCAGCGCTGCGACGTGGCGAGGCGGACGAGTGAGTAGCGTCCGGTCTTGATATCTTTAATGGGTGGATAGCGGACAGTTCGCCTGACGCCCGGGCCGCCTCTTTTGACGCAAAACGAAAGGTCCTCTTTTCGGCCCTGCCGTCGAGAGCGGGAATCGGGTTTACGGGGTCTTGGACTTGGGAAGCTAGAGCCAGTGACATTGACCTTTCCATCGCCCATGCGGCATTTATGAGGTTCGCGCTGAGGACATTACCCGGCGTGGCAATCTGCGTCGCAGTCGCCACCGCCGCGACTTCGATTCAAATCCTCGAACAGCGCATCACAGGCGAACTCTACCTTGAGGCGCTGGTCATCGCGATTGTTCTCGGGACGATCATCCGGACTGGCTGGGCGCCCGGACCAAAGTTGCTGCCGGGCATCGACTTCAGTGCCAAGATCCTCCTGGAGATCGCCGTTGTCTTGCTGGGCACCTCGGTTAGCGCAGGAACGGTGCTCGCTTTGGGGCCAGTCCTGCTTGTCGGAATCGCGGCAGTAGTCGTGATAGCCATCGGGAGCAGCTATGCGATCTGTCGGCTGTTACGGTTGCCACCGAAAATGGCGCTCCTGATCGCCTGCGGGAACTCGATCTGTGGAAATTCGGCGATCGCGGCGGTCGCGCCAGTGATCGGAGCGGACGGCGATGACGTCGCCTCGGCAATCGCATTCACTGCGGTGCTCGGCGTCGCAATGGTCCTTGGTTTACCGCTTTTGGTGCCGGTTCTCCACTTGTCGCTCACGCAGTATGGCGTGCTGGCCGGTTTGACCGTCTATGCCGTGCCCCAAGTGCTTGCAGCCACGCTGCCCATAGGAGCGCTTAGCAACCAGGTGGGCACGGTAATCAAGCTCGTGCGAGTTCTGATGCTGGGGCCGGTCGTTCTCTGCGTTTCGCTCGTGACGCGCCGCCTTCGCGATGAGAATGTCGCTGCCTTGGAAACTGATGTGTCAGACCGGCCTGCTCACAACCGCCTCCGCCTCCACCAGCTTGTCCCTTGGTTCATCCTCGGGTTTCTCGCACTCGCCGCGCTGAGGACGATTGGCATCGTACCGGCGCGCGCACTGGAACCAATCAGGACAACCGCAAACATCTTGACCACGGTGGCAATGGCCGCGCTGGGCCTGAGCGTTGATGTGCGTGTTATCGCGAGCGCGGGCGTTCGTGTCGCCACTGCCGTCACCTTCTCGCTGTTGGTGCTGGGCACGATCAGCCTGCTGCTCATCCGAGTTGCGGTAAGCTCATGACCCGCTTGGCTTTGTCCGAAATGGGTCACAACCGGATGGCCGCTAATGTCCGTTATGGGTGGAAAGCGGACATTACGAAAGCAGTCCCAAATTACTTTTTGTGGTCCTCAGGTCCTTGAATATCGGAGAAAAAGCGTGTGTTCTGACCCCAACCTATGCGCCATTGCCCATCCCGACGGATGAGAAGCAAGATTTTGCGGCTGCGGATCGTTCGACTGGGATATCGCGTATCACCATTCAAGGTGCTGTAAAATCGAAGCACAGCCGCATCGGGTCCCACAAACGTTAGTTCCTCCAGCCGTTCGCGCTGAACGCTATTTCGGTAAACGGTCCTGTGTACTTCGGTCATGCCCGTCTCGAAACGCGCTCGCCCAGTCCACACCTCACCGGTCCATAGCACCCAGACTGCGTCTTCCCGAAAAAGTGCTGCCAAGCGGTGCATGTCGTGCGTGTTCCAGGAACTTTCCCAGTCAGCGAGAAGACGGGTGATTTGAACCCGGTCGTATTCTCTGGCTTCAGATTTCTGAACATTTGGGACAGCAGCGATAAGCGGCACAGGACTGAGAGCTAGCAACGGAGCACGCATTATCAATTGACGTAACATCTCGGGCTCCTTGTCTTCGAAGGGGTACGGCGAACTTGCGCTGACTGGAATTCGCTGACCATCCAACGTCGATCGTTCGCAATGGGTCGAAAACGGACGTGCTCGTCGGCAATCGTTAAGCCCCTAATACTGATTTGCGCGGCTCGCAAACATAGGGT
>JBKJQD010000188.1:0-6711 GCA_046594125.1 Aestuariivirga sp. | reverse complement strand
AAAGGGATCGAGAGCCCGCTTCTTCGAACACCTCAGAACCCTCTCCGCCTACATCGTCTTCCCCAGCCGGGACGTCTTCCTCGAAACCCTCATCGCATCAAAGCCCCCACCCGCCCTCCAAAACCAAGGGCAGGCCTGAATTCATGAGGTGCCATGGCATCTGGAATTGCTGGCCGCCGTTCACACTTGCTGCAAAACCCTCATAGTCTTCCTATATAGCTGGTGCTAAGCAATATGTGGGGCGCAGGGTGGAATGGCGAAAATCAGTTTTGCGGGTTACAAGGTGCCACTACCGGGACACCCTGTGCTGCGCATGGGACTGGCGTTGGCCCTGATCATCGGCGGCATGCTGGGTTTTCTGCCGGTGCTTGGGTTCTGGATGATTCCCTTGGGGCTGGCGGTGCTTGGCGTTGATTTTCCACCGGTCCGGCGGTTGTACCGTCGTATGACGGTGGCCCTCGGTTACTGGCTGCACCGGCGCTGGCCGGGTCTGGCCCGCAAGGCCGGCTATGGCGCGCCGCGGGCCGGCAAGGCCAATGATTGACGGATAGTCCGGCGGGTTCGAAACTTAAGTCGCCGACTGACCGCTGGATCGCGTCATTCTCACGTCAAACTGGACATTCAGCCGCCACAGACTGTGAATTGCCAGTGTGATGATGAGGACCGCCCCACTTATCAGTACGACGAGGCCCGGAGTTTCGCCGAAAATGAACCAGGCGAGGATGGGCGTGAGGACCGTTTCCAGCAGAAAAAACATGCTGACATCGGTTGATGGCAGGTAGCGCGGCCCTGCCGCGAAGAGCGCCGAAGCGATGGGAATGGCCAACAAGCCATTCAGCGCCAGCCAGACCCAGGCCGGAAATCCAAATGAAGACGGCGCCAGCAGAGCTAGCGGTGCCGCACCGAAGAACAGCCATGCGGCCATTGCGGAGGCAAGACTGCCGAGTGCCAGACTCGCCGTCATATCTTTGCCGCTGGCGCGAATGATGGTGAAGGTGGTGGATGTGAAGAACGCGGCGAACAGGGCCATGAGATCGCCGTACCAGTACCCCACATTGATTCCGTTCCATACGATTGCGGCGACGCTGAAAAAGGCCACCAGTGCTGCCAGCCAGGTGATGGCATGAACTCTCTCGCCGACGAAAACATGCGAAAATATCGCGGTGATCAGCGGAATCAGGGCGGTAATGAACACCACATTTGCCGCATTGGTCCCGGCCACCGCCTCGACGTAGCAAAGGCTGGACATCGCAATTGTGACGATGACGGACAAGCCCTCGACACCGGCGATGAAAGGCTTCCGGTTGCCTTGCCACCACCGGGTTATTGCCCAGATAACGGTCAGGGAAATGAAAAGAAATGCGCCGCGGCCGAACGCCATGTCCGATGATTTGGCAAGTGACAGCCTCAGAAGTGGCAAATCAAGCGTGTAAAGCAAGCCACCAAAAGCAATAAGCAGCAGGCCCTTTCGCGTGCGTAGTCGGGGCGAGCCGTTCGGTTGAGGCATATCATAGTCCCGATTTTCGAAAATTACCTATCGTTAGGCGCGCCCAGCGTCAAGCAATTTCGCTCGGCTTTCGGTTGGTCGCCCGTATCCGGTCGGCTGTCAAGCTGGTGCGAAACTGCAGGGCAATCGTAAATGGATGGTTAAAGGCTTAACGGTTAAAACATTGGAGGCCTCGCCCGGAATCGAACCGGGGTGCAAGGATTTGCAGTCCTCTGCGTAACCACTCCGCCACGAGGCCTTCGCTGGCGGCTTATAGTCGAAGCATGTTCTCGAAACAACCCGCTTGTGCGGTTCAGTAAAAACGGTTCATGACTGCGCCGGAGCGGTGGACTTGGCGGCGTCCAATGATTATCTGGAGATTGGACTGGTGACAGCAACACGGGATGCCGATGACTGACTACGCTGCGGCGCGCCACAACATGATTGAATCACAGGTCCGGCCGAACGGTATCACCGATCACCGGATCATCGCCGCGATGGCTGGTCTGTCGCGCGAGGACTTCGTGCCGGAGCAGCGCAAGGCGTTGGCCTATATGGATGGCGACGTGCTGCTGTGCGAGGCAGCTCCCGGACGCGTGGCGCGGTATCTGATCGAGGCCATGGCCTTCGCGCGCCTGGTGCATCTGGCGGAAATCCGGACCGCCGACAAAATCCTGCATGTGGGTGCGGCAACCGGCTACGGCAGTGCTGTTCTGGCCGAGCTTGGGGTGCAGGTCGTGGCGCTGGAATGCGATGCGGGGCTGGCTGGCGAGGCGCGCAAGAATATGGCGGGCAATGCCAAGGTGAAGCTGGTTGAGGGCGGGCTGGCCGAAGGCAGCAAGGCCGATGGCCCTTATGATGTGATACTGGTCGAGGGCAGGGTGGGCGAAATCCCCACGGGACTGCTTGCGCAACTGGCGGACGGCGGCCGTCTGGTGGCGGTGGTGGGCGAGGGCGATGTCGCCAAAGCTCATGTGTGGACGCGCAGCGGCGCATCGAGTGCCGTACGGACGGCGTTTGATGCGACAGTTGCCGCACTGCCTGGCTTTGCCCGGAAGGTGCCGGCCTTCGTATTCTGAAGATGCTGTCATCTTCCAGTGAGTTTCTTGCGTAGTGTGAGGGTGGTGTGGTCACGTCCGGCGGCGGACGAAAACGGGTGTGTTTGCAATGATTTTCAATGTGAAGCGGTTGCTGGGTCTGTTCGTGGTCACCACGGCGCTGATTGCGCCAGCTAGTGTGGCCTCGGCCGAAAGCCTGAACGATGCCATGGCGGCGGCCTATTCGTCGAACCCGACATTGCAGGCAGCGAGGGCCAGCCAAAGGGCCACCGACGAACTGGTGCCGCGGGCCCTTTCGGGCTGGCGCCCGACGGTGTCGATGAATGCCGAATTGCGCAATACCTGGTCTCGTACCACCAATAACGTCACAAGAACTTTTCCGCCAGAGACCGTGCGGGTGACCAGGCAAGAAAACACCTCCAACGCTGGCGTGAAGATCACGCTGTCGCAGCCGGTGTTCAACGGTTTTGCCACGGTCGAGGGCGTGAAACAGGCCGAAGCCAATGTGCAGGCCGGGCGGCAGGATCTTCTGGCCACCGAACAGAACACCATCTTCAATGCCGTCCAAGCCTATATGAACGTCTATGCCGACCGGCAGTTCGTGAGCCTGCAGCAGGAGAACGTGCGGGTTCTCAAGTCGCAGCTCAATGCCTCCGATGAGCGCTTCAAGGTGGGCGAGATCACCCGCACCGATGTGGCGCAATCGCGGGCCAGCTTGAGCGAGGCCCAGGCCACCCAGTCACGGTTCGAGGCGCAATTGGCGGCCGATGCCGCCACATACTTGCAGATCGTCGGGAGAGAACCCGGCAAACTCGGCTATCCCAAGATCGCCAAACTGCCTAAATCGCTGAAGGAGGCCCTGGCGGCGGCGGGCGAAATCAATCCCAGCATTCTGGCCAAGGCCTTCGTCGAGGAAGCGGCCCAGCGTAACATCGAAGTGCAGAAGTCGGCGCTCTATCCGTCGATTGCACTTGAGGGATCGGTCCAGACCCGTGACGACATCACCGCCAGAGCCGGCAGCAGCGACGAAGCATCGGTGGCGGCAGTGTTCTCTTGGCAGATCTATGGCGGTGGCGACGTCCAGGCGAGCATCCGGCAAGCCAAGCAGCTGGCCAGCCAGCGGCGCATCCAGGTAGTGGAAACGGCGCGCGCCGTGCGCCAAGCGGTGGCCGCCTCGTGGAACAGCTATGCCTCGTTCGGCGAAATCATCTCCTTGCGCAATCAGCAGGTGGATGCCGCGCAACTTGCCCTGGAAGGCGTGCGTCAGGAGTATGAGGCCGGCACACGCACGACGCAGGATGTGCTGGACGCCGTGTCAGCGGTGGTGAACGCCAAGTTGAATCTGGTTGCGGCACAGCGCGACCGGGTGACCTTTGCCTACCGTCTGCTCGCCTCGGTTGGCCGATTGACGGCGCGCGACCTGGGTCTCGGCGTCGCCTACTACGATGCCGAAGAGAACTATAATGCAGTGCGCGGCAAATGGATCGGAACGGGTGTGGAAACCGTCGAATAGCCGCATCCGCCGTATCGACAAGCGCCACATGCTGGCGTAATCCTCATGGTAACCGGTGGACTCAGGTCATGATGGCATGTAGTTGAATTTCGCCGCCGGGTTGGGGTGGAGTTCCGTGACTGCTGAACCGAGAATGGAAGATTTGCTCGCTTCCATCAGGAAAGCCATACATGACGATATCGGCGAGGTGCCGTCGTCGACGTCGGGCCAGTCGGCTGGCACGCTGTACAAGAATTCCATGCGCGAATTGCATGTGAAGGTCGGCGAAGAGGCATCGAATGCCGCCGCTGAAATTCAGGAACTGCGCGAGAAGATCAACCGCACCCGCGCCGCCGATATCCGCCGCGACTATACGCAGCCTCCAGTGATGCCGCCGCCGGTCTTTGAACGCGAAACCCGCCGCCCGTCGTGGCGGGCGCCGGAACCAGCGGTCACGCCGCCCCTGCGCCAGAGCCTGGCGGAGCAGGATCTGCGGCGCCTGGAGATCGGACGCCGGGATTTCTCACGCAGGCTTGAGCGCGAGATCGAGGCGCCCCCGCAGCAGTCGGCTTGGCCGGATGTGGTGCCTGCAGCCGTGCCGCAGCTTGAACAACGGCTGCTACGCGACAACAGCCTGCTGGCGCCCGACGTCGAAGCTGCGACAGGTGCCGCCTTCAGCCGTCTGGCCGATTCGATCCTCAACCGGGCAACTGGCGAGCGCTCGATCGAGGATATGACCCGCGAACTACTGCGCGGCATGTTGAAACAGTGGCTCGACGACAACCTTCCGGGCCTGGTCGAACGCTTGGTGCGCGAGGAAATCGAGCGGGTGGCCCGGCGGGGCCGCTAGCCAAGGTTGTTTCATATCCTGTTAATCAATCATAAGTAGTGTTTCGTCCTGACTAGATCCGGCGGTTGGATCGTTGTGGCCGCCGGGGGCGGTTCGGGATGAAATGGAGAACAAGCGCCAGTCCGCACGGCACCGTGTACTGAAGGACGGCAAGATCGTGCTGAACAACAACTGGTCGGTGGTTGACTGTTGCATCCGCGATCTGTCCGAGACCGGGGCGCGGCTGACCTGCCAGGACCCCGTGGCGGTGCCCAATGAATTCCGGCTGCTGTTTCCCGCAACCTTGACGATTCGCGATGCACAAGTGGTGTGGCGCCGGGACGACCAGGTGGGGGTGCATTTCACCAGCCCGCTGCGCAAGGCGCCGCCACGCAAATGGTGAGCGTTGCAACCACAGATAGCTTAATAATTGACATACCGTTTCCATCCTAAGCTGGCGGCCCAACGGGTGCGAACGAGTCATTGCCATGCCAGGGGATTCCCCCGCGGGAGAACAACGCGTTGCCAGGCGTCAGCGGGTGCTGAAGCAGGGAAGAATGCTGTTTCCCAACAGCCTGTCAGCCATCGACTGTACCATCCGCGACCTGTCGCAGACTGGCGCCAAGGTTGTGTGCGCCGACCCTGCCGCGGTGCCTGATGAGTTCCGGCTGGTAATTCTCGTCGACATGGTGATGCGCGACGTCAAGGTGGCGTGGCGCAAGCCGGACCTGATCGGCGTGCATTTCACCTCGGAACCGCGCCGGGCGCCGCCGCGCAAATGGTAAGCTGACACTCTGGCCTGGTTCTTGCTGCGTCTGGTCCAGAACCACGGAACAGGCCCAAAATGGACAACCAGCGCGAAGCGACCCGGATGCGGCGTCTGAAGGACGGCCGCGTCGTTTTCAACGGCAAGAAATCGGTGATGAGCTGCATCGTGCGTGACGCCAGCAATTGCGGGGCGCGCATCACCATCAACGAGCCCTATCTCGTGCCGCATGAGTTCGAATTTGCCATGCAAGGTGCCGAGAGCCGTCCGGCGCGGAAAATCTGGATCCGCGAAAACGAGATGGGACTGCAGTTCACCGACTGAGGTTGCGTGATGGCCTGTGCTGGTGTTTAAGGCGCCGTCCAACGCCAACACTGGTAATGAATCCCCGCCATGCTCGAGAAGACCTTTACGCCCGCCGAAATGGAAGCCAGGCTCTATGCCGAATGGGAAGCCCGCGGGTTTTTCAAGCCGGGCCGCAAGCCCAAGGCCAAGCCCTTCACCATCGTCATCCCGCCGCCAAATGTCACCGGCTCGCTGCATATGGGGCACGCCCTCAACAATACCATTCAGGACATCCTCGTCCGCTTTGAGCGAATGCGCGGCCGCGACGTGCTGTGGCAGCCGGGCACCGACCATGCCGGCATCGCCACGCAGATGGTGGTGGAGCGTTTGCTTCAGAAAGAAAACAAGACCGACCGCCGCGCCATCGGCCGCGAGGCTTTCCTCAAGCGCGTCTGGGAATGGAAAGCCGAGTCGGGCGGCATCATCACGCAGCAGTTGCGGCGGCTGGGGGCCTCCTGCGACTGGTCGCGCGAGCGCTTCACCATGGACGAAGGGCTCTCGAAGGCCGTGCTCAAGGTGTTCGTGCAGCTTTACAAGGAGGGGCTGATCTACAAGGACAAGCGCCTTGTGAACTGGGACCCGAAATTCCTGACCGCCATTTCGGATCTTGAAGTGGTTCAGAAGGAGATGAAGGGAAATCTCTGGTATCTGCGCTATCCTATTGAAGGATTGGACGAATATATCGTCGTGGCGACGACCCGGCCGGAGACCATGCTGGGTGATTCCGGCGTTGCC
>JBKJQD010000150.1:0-8579 GCA_046594125.1 Aestuariivirga sp. | reverse complement strand
CGCACCGAAACCGGAGACCCGCAAAATGAAATCGCCTGGACCCTGCCGGTCATTGGAATGGCGCTGGCCGCCGCACTGCTTATGACAGCGCCGGTCACCGCCTTGACCTATGACGGAGATGTGAGTGATGCCCAAGCCTTGGCCGTCGTCCAGCAGCGCTGTGCGACTTGTCATGCGGCCAAGCCAAGCGATGCGACGATCAAGGCGGCACCCAAGGGCATCGAGCTTGAAACTATCGAAAACCTGCGGCGCTATGCAGCGCAAGTCGAAACCCAGGCCGTCCGCAACCGTGCCATGCCGCTCGGCAACAAGACGGCAATGACGATCGAGGAACGCGCCAAGCTCGGCGCCTGGATTGCGCGGCAATGATGACACTTGCGGACGTGAACGCCATGCCGCTGCCGGAATTTCTGGCGGCCTTTGGCGATGTCGCCGAACATTCGCCCTGGGTGGCGCGCGAGGCGGCAAGTTTCCGTCCTTTCGCTACGCGCGGCGTTATGATTGCGGGTTTCGAGACAGCACTCCGCGCCGCCAATGGCCAGGCGCAGCTGGCATTGATCCGCGCCCATCCGGACCTCGCCAGCAGAGCAAAACTCACCGCGGATTCAACGAATGAACAGGCGGGCGCTGGACTGGATACGCTGTCGGCGGACGAATTCGCCCGCTTCACGGCCCACAATGGCGCCTACAAGGCGAAGTTCGGTTTCCCATTCATCTTCGCCGTCAGGGGCGCCAGCAAGCACTTGGTTCTGGAGGCCTTCGCGGCGCGCGTGAAAGATACGCCCGGCATGGAATTCGCAACGGCGCTCGCCCAGATATGCCGCATCTTCCGCTTTCGCATCGAAGACCGGGTTGCGCCATGACCAAAATCATCCGTGGCCAGACGATCACCTTTGGCGCAACGCCCGGCGAATACCGCCACGAGGAGAAGGGCGCCATCGTCATTGGCGATGATGGCACCATCCTGTGGGCCGGTCCCCAGCCGCTGCTGCCGCTTGGTTTCAGGCAGGCGCCGGTGGATGACCATGGCGATTGCCTTGTCATGCCGGGCTTCATCGATGCCCATATCCATTTCCCGCAATATCGCATGCTGGCTGCACCGGGCAAGGACCTGCTCGACTGGCTCACCCGCTTCACCTTCCCGGAGGAAAGTCAGTATGCGGACGAAGGTTACGCCGCCGCTGCGGCAGAGGTTTTTCTGAATCGCCTGGCCGCCCATGGCACCACGTCGGCCATGGCCTTCTGCTCCGTTCACAAGGCCTGCGCCACAGCACTTTTTGAAGCCGCCGCCAAGCGCAACATGGCGCTGATCACCGGCAAGACGATGATGGACCGCAATGCCATTCCCGCCGTTCAGGACGATCCCGAAACCGGCGCCCGCCAGAGTGAAGAACTCTATCAAGCCTGGCACGGCAAGGGCCGCGCCCGCTATGCGGTGACGCCGCGCTTCGCCGTCACTTCATCCGAGGCACAGTTGAAGCTGTCGGGTGAACTCCTGTCCATGCTGCCGGGCGCCTTGATGCAGACCCATCTCTCCGAGAGTCCCGGTGAAATCGCCCTCGTCAAGACACTGTTTCCCAATGCCGTGGATTACACCGATGTCTATGACAGTTATGGATTGCTCAGTGAACGGAGCTTCTTCGCCCACGGCATCCATTTGTCGGAACGCGAATGCGTCAGGCTTTCAGAGTCCGGCGGCACGGTGATCCATTGCCCGACATCGAACACCTTTCTCGGATCGGGGCTGATGCGCATGGCGCACCTGTGCCGGCTAGACCGCCCGGTACCTATCGGCCTTGCCACCGATGTCGGCGGCGGCACCAGCTATTCCATGCTGGCCACCATGGGCGAGGCCTACAAGGTGCAGATGCTGACCGGTTACAAGCCCACGCCCTTTGAATTGTTTCACATGGCAACCCGCGGCAATGCCGAACGCTTGCGCATCAGCCACGAGACCGGCTCCATCGAGACCGGAAAATTCGCCGATCTGGTGGTGCTCGATCCACGCGCCACGCCGGTTCTGGCCAGCCGTCAGGAGGTGTCGCAATCCCTTGAGGACGTGCTGTTTTCGCTGGCCATCCTCGGCGACGACCGGGCGGTGCGCGCCACCTATGTGGCCGGCCGCCAGCTCCACGGCAGCCTCACGGCAGCAGGCTGAAGGCGAAGCTCTCGTCGAACCACACCTCTTCGAGATTGTTGCCCGGCCCCTTGCGGTCGACGATCAGAAAACGGCTCGCGGCATCGAACACCAGCAGCGGGTGATGCCAGACATTGCGCGCGTAGTTCACGCCCTGCTGGCCCGTTGCCGAAAAGGCCCGGTAGCTTGCGAAGTCATACACATCGCCGCACACCAGCACCAGCCATGGCCGCTCCTGCAGCGGATGGAAAATCTGACTGCCCAGCGGATGCCGCTCCATCAACCGGATGGCAATGGGCTGCGGCCGCGGATCGGCACATGCCACGCTGACATTCGTGTTGCCGCCGTCCATGCCGACATCGACAGCTGCAAGATCATTGAAGCGCTGGGCAAAACCCTGATTGATGGTAATTGGTTTGCCGCCCGCCATGTCGATGACATCGCCAAAGGGAGCAAAGGCTTGGGCGGTCAATGGTTCTGGGCGCAGCAGTCTCATCCCTTGGCATCCCTTCAAATGATTGCCGCCTCGATCGATCCGAGGCTGCCATAGTCAGCGCGCACCAGGTCACCCGGTGCCACGGCTATCGGCACGATGCAGGTGCCGGTGGTCACGAATTGTCCGGCTTTTACTCCGCCGCAATGGCGCGCCGCCTCGTTGACAAACCAGGTGAGCGCGGCGCGTGGATCGCCAAGCACCGCCTTGCCCGTACCCTCGGCAACTTTCTCGCCATTGCGGTAGCCGGTCACGCGATGGGCGGAGAGATCGAGCCCGCGCCAGGGAGCCGCAACAGGCTCGCCAAGCACCAGCCATGCGGCGCAGGCCGTGTCGGCAATCAGCGACGGGGCACCCACTTTGGTAAAATCATTGTAACGGCTGTCGGGAATTTCAATCGACAGACGCAGCGTGGAGACAGCCGCCAATGCCTCGTCAATGCTGTAGTCGAGATCGCGCGGCGGCAGGTCCTCGCCGAAGCTGAAAGCAAACTCGGCTTCGGCGACGCGCATGATGTTGCGGCCCAGCGTGATGGCGGCACTGGCACCAAGCAAACGTCCCGAAAGAATGCGCCCGGCCAGCGGGCCATCGACGTTGATGTGCCGTTGCCCGGCCGCGCTGGTGGCGGCGATCTTCCAGCCAGCCGTTGCTTGTCCGCTCAACGCCGCAAGCCGCGCCGCAATGGCATAGCCCGAAGCCCGGTCGATGGGGCGGCTGTCCTCGGGCAGGGCATCGATCCGTGTCTCCGCTTGCCAGTTCCCGAGCAGCAGTTCCGCCGCTTTGCCGATGTCCAAATCCACCTCCCGTTTCTCAGCCAATCGTCGCCGCCAGCAGGCCAAGCCCGCCGCGCGATTTTGCAACGTCCATGGTGGACAGGCCAAGTGCCATGGCCCGCCGCTCGTGTTGGGTCACCAGTTCCGGGGCAATGCGCCCGCCATTCATTGTTGATGATGTCCAAGGTTCCCGGAATGCTTGTAAAGATATGATTTTCGTTCCGGGTTAGCAATTTGATTCGCAACGACAGTTGGCAATGGTGCCGCGCTTGACACCACCGGCCCCTTGCGCGACTGTTTTGCAACGATGGAACGGTTGGGGGTATCGAAAACACATGTACGCGCGGCCGCAAACATTGAACGAAGCGATCTCCGTCATGACCGGCGGCGCCTTGCTGGTGGCTGGCGGAACCGATGTTTATCCAGCCCATGCCGGACGGCCAGTGATACGCGACGTCGTCGATGTGTCGGCGGTGGCCGAGATGCGGACGATCAGGGAAACGAAGGACCACATCGTGCTCGGTGGCGCCCTGACCTGGAGCCGGCTGATTGCCGCACCACTGCCGCCCGCTTTTGATGCCCTGAAGCAGGCGGCGCGCGAGGTTGGATCAAAGCAGATTCAGAATCGCGGCACGCTGGCGGGCAACCTGTGCAATGCCTCGCCCGCCGCCGATGGCATTCCGCCGTTGCTGGCGCTCGATGCGGTGATTGAACTCGCCTCGCGCCGCGGGCTTCGCCGCATGCCGCTGGCCTCCTTCGTCACTGGTTACCGGCGCACCGCCATTGCCAGGGATGAAATCCTGTCGGCGATCCTCGTGCCCCGCCAGGCGGCCTCTGGCCATTCGGCCTTCGTGAAACTCGGTGCGCGCCGTTACTTGGTAATCTCCATCCTCATGGCTGCCGCCAATATTGAATTGCAGCCCGATGGCGCAATCGCCGCGGCGCGCGTCGCCATCGGTGCGGCCTCGCCTGTCGCCGTTCGCCTGCCGGCATTGGAGAAGGATCTCCGGTCGTTGCGCCCAGGCACCAGGCCGTCGTCAATCGTCAAGCCGCGCCACCTCGAGCCACTGTCGCCCATCGGTGACGTACGGGCCAGCGCCGCTTACCGCCTCGATGCGGCCCTGGCGATTATCGGCGAAGCCCTCGACCGCGCCGCCGGAGTGAGCCCAGCGTGAACGCCTCCGCCGATTTCATTCTGAACGGCAGCACCGCGCAGGCCAGATCGCCGCCGATGACGCGATTGAGCGACGTGCTGCGCAACGAGTTTGGCTTGACGGGAACCAAGTCGGGCTGTGATGCAGGCGACTGCGGCGCCTGCACGGTGCTGATCGACGGTGAACCGTCCTGCGCCTGTTTGGTGCCCGTGGCGCAAGCGGCAGGCGCCCGCGTCGTCACCATCGAAGGACTGGCGGCGCACACCGCCAAGGGCGAGGCCCTGCAACAGGCGTTCCTCGCCCGCGGTGCCGCCCAATGCGGCATCTGCACGCCGGGCATGCTGGTGTCGGCGGCAGCACTCCTCGAAGCCGGTGGTGTTCCCGGCGAAAGCGAAATCGCCGATGCGCTAGGCGGCGTATTGTGCCGCTGCACCGGCTACCGCAAGATCATCGCCGCCGTCGACGACGCGGCACGGTCGGCCACCCATGAGGCCGTCTCACCGGCGGCGGGCCACGCGATTGGCGCCCGCATTGCGCGGCTCGATGGCGTGCCCAAGATCGATGGCAGCGAGGCCTTCGGTGCCGATGCCATCCCGGCGGATGCGCTCTGGCTGCGCGCCATCCGTTCGTCCTTTCACCGCGCCAGCTTCACGTTTGGCGATCTTGATGCCTATCAGCGCGCCCATGCCGGAATCGTCCGTATACTGACGGCATCTTCCATCCCCGGCCGCAATGTCTTTGGCGTCATTCCACCCTTCGCCGATCAGCCGGTTTTCGCCGAGCACGAAAGCCGCTTCCGGGGCGAGGCCATCGCCGCCATCGCCGGTGAGCGCCACGCCGTCATGGCGCTGGACCTTGCATCCTTCCCCGTAACCTGGACTGAACTCGAAGCGGTCCTCGGCATGGACGCGGCACTGGCAGGCACAGCACCCCAGCTTCACGCCGGGCGGCCTGGCAACATTCTGGTGCGCGGCCGGGTCTCGCGCGGCGATGTCGAGACGGCGCTCAATGCAGCCAACGTCACTGTCGAAGGCAGCTTCGAGACGGGCTTTGTCGAACATGCCTATATCGAGCCGGAGGCCGGCTGGGCGCGGCGCAGCGCTGACGGCATCGATCTCACCGTGTCAACCCAGTCGCCCTATATGGACCGCGACGATGTCGCGGCGATCCTCGGCCTGGCGCCGGAGAAAATCCGCATCATACCGTCGGCCTGTGGCGGCGGCTTTGGCTCGAAGCTTGATCTCTCGGTGCAGCCCTTCGTGGCGCTGGCCGCCTGGCTCACCGGGCGTCCCGCCGCCATGGTCTATACGCGCCAGGAATCGATCATGGCGACCACCAAGCGCCATCCCGCCCGCATGCATTCAAAGATGGGGGCCAGCCGCGACGGCCGCATTACCGCCATGGATTTCGAAGGCGATTTCAACACCGGTGCCTATGCCTCCTTTGGCCCGACAGTGGCCAACCGCGTGCCCGTCCATGCCTCGGGGCCCTATGTGGTTCCGAATTACCGGGCGTTGACGCGGGCCATTCACACCCATTGTGTGCCAGCCGGCGCTTTCCGCGGATTCGGCGTGCCGCAAACCGTGATCGCCCAGGAGCAGATGATCGACATGCTGGCGGCGAAGCTTGGGCTAGATGCGCTGGATTTCCGCATTCTCAATGCCCAGACCGATTTGACACCCACGGTGACCGGTCAGGTGATGGGCGATGGTGTTGGCATCCGCGACTGTTTCGAAGCCCTGCTTCCGCACTGGCGGGAGGCCCGTGCCCGCGTCGGCCAGCGCAATGCACCATCCAGCCGCTTGCGCTACGGCGTTGGTGTGGCTGGCATGTTCTATGGCTGCGGCAACACCTCGCTGCCCAATCCCTCGACCATCCGCATGGGGCTGAAAAGCAATGGCCGCATCGCGCTGCATCAGGGCGCTGTCGACATTGGCCAGGGCTCCAACACCGTCATCGCCCAGATCGCCGCCGACGCACTGGGCCTGCCACTGGCGGTCATCGATCTGGTCTCCGCCGATACCGGGCTGACACCCGATTGCGGCAAGACTTCGGCCTCGCGCCAAACTTTTGTGACCGGCACGGCAGCACAACGCGCCGGACATGATCTGCGCCGCCAGATGCTGCGTCTCGGCAACGCCGGCAATGATGCCCGTATCGAACTGGATCAGGGCCGCCTGATGATCATGCAGCAGTCGATGATCCGTGCTATCAATCTCAATGGCCTTGCCATCGGCGGCTTCGGATATGTTCTGTGTGCGGAGGAAACTTTCGATCCGCCAACCACGGCACTGGATACCAATGGTCAGGGCTCGCCCTATGCCATTTATGGCTACGGCGCCCACCTGGCTGAAGTCGAGGTCGACATGCGCCTGGGAACGGTGAAGGTTTTGAAAATAACCGCGGCCCATGACGTGGGCCGTGCCATCAACCCAACGCTGGTCGAAGGCCAGATCGAGGGCGGCGTCGCCCAGGGCATCGGTATGGCGCTCATGGAGGAGTTCACACCTGGCCGCGGTGAAAACCTGCATGACTACCTGATCCCCACCATCGGTGACGTGCCGCCCATTGTATCGATCCTCATTGAGCGCGCATCCTCGGCTGGCCCCTTCGGTGCCAAGGGCATTGGCGAGCAGGCCCTCATTCCCACCGCCCCCGCCATCCTCAACGCCATCCACCATGCGACGGGAGCGCGCATCACCCAGGTTCCGGCCACACCGGACCGGGTTCGCGCCGCTATCGCCCGCAAGGACTTGCCATGATGGACATGCCTGCGGACAAGATCCGCTGTGACGCCTGTCCAGTGCTCTGTTTCATCCGCGATGGCCAGCGCGGCGCCTGCGACCGCTATGCCAATGCCGCCGGCAAACTGATGCGGGTTGATGCCCATGTCCTCCTCGAACGCGTCAAGGAACAGGGTGGCAAGCTCGTTCCCTTCCATGACCGAGGCACCGGCTGGGACGGCACACTCGTCAATCCGGGCGCAACCTTCGTCACCGCGATCGGTGCCGGCACCACCTATCCGGATTACAAGCCGGCACCTTTCATCGTGTCGTCGGAAGTCGATGGTGTTGACATGGTGACTGTCGTCACCGAGGGCATCTTCAGCTATTGCGGCGTCAAGGTGAAGATCGACACCGACCGCTACTTGGGCGCCGAATGCGCCGCCGTGCGCGTCGGCGGCGAACAGATCGGCCATGTGACCACCGCCGAATATGGCTCGCAGATGCTGTCGCTGGGCGGCGTCCACCACTTGACCGGCGGCTCGAAGAAGGCGGGCCGTGTCACCTGCGAGAGCCTCCTCGCCCTGTGCAATTGCCAGCCCGTGGAAGCGCAGATTGACGGCGGCGCTCGTGTCATCATCGCCGCGGGTCAGGCGCCGCTCATCAACGGCCTGCCTGAGGAACGCATGCGCGTCGGCTGCGGCTCCGCCACCATCGGCATGTTCGCCAAACAGTGGCTGGGCCATGTCGATGATGTCGTGGTGGTCGATGACCACATCACCGGCGTCCTGTCGGAACACCAGGCAGGGAAATTCCTCGGTGTCCACGAAACCGGCATCAAGATCAAGGGCCACCGCTCTACACCCGGGCGCTATTTCAAGGTGGCTCATCCCGGTACCGGCTGGGGCGGCACCGACCTGACCGACCCGCTGATGATCCTGAAACCCTTCGATGCGAAAGAGGCGTGGGCCGGCCTGCGCCTTTTCATGGTTTCCACCACTGGCGAACATTTTGCTTACTTTGTCCTCGATGAAAACCTCGTACCGGTGGCAACTGAAATGCCACCGGCCTTGCAACAGTCCGTGGAGCGGATTGCCGAGAACTGCGAGCCAGCGCTGTGCACGGTTCTGTTCATGGGTGGAGCCGGCGGTTCATTGCGCGCCGGCGTCACCGAGAATCCGGTGCGGCTGACCCGCTCGGTGAAAGACTCGCTCACCCGCGTCACCTGCGGCGGCGCCCCCGTCTATGTCTGGCCGGGCGGCGGCATCACCTTCATGGCCGATGTGACGCGCCTTCCAG
>JBKJQD010000138.1:0-61970 GCA_046594125.1 Aestuariivirga sp. | reverse complement strand
CACCATCTCGGCTGTCAGCGCGCCCTTCACCGACAGGCCGAAGAACACGTCCGCGCCATCCAGCGCCTGGGTCAGGGTGCGCGCCTTGGTCTCCACCGCATGGGCGGATTTCCACTGGTTCATGCCTTCCTGGCGGTCGCGCCAGATCACGCCCTTGGTATCGCACAGCAAAACATGTTCGGGCCGCATGCCCATGGCCTTGACCAGTTCGGCGCAGGCGATGGAAGCGGCGCCGGCACCGTTGATCACCAGCTTGGTCGTCTTGATGTCGCGCCCGGTCAGGTGGATGGCGTTCAGCAGCCCGGCGGCGGCGACGATCGCGGTGCCGTGCTGATCGTCATGGAAGACGGGTATGTCCATCAGCTCGCGCAGGCGTTGTTCGATGACAAAACATTCCGGCGCCTTGATATCCTCCAGATTGATGCCGCCGAAGGTTGGGCCGAGATACCTCACCGCATTGATAAATTGATCGACATCCCTGGTGTCAACCTCCAGATCAATCGCATCAACATCAGCAAAGCGCTTGAACAGCACGGCCTTGCCTTCCATGACTGGCTTCGAGGCCAAGGCGCCGAGATCTCCCAAGCCCAGAATGGCCGTGCCGTTCGATATGACAGCCACGAGATTGCCCTTGGCCGTATAGTCGTAGGCCGCGTCGGGATTTTCGGCGATCTTGCGCACCGGAACGGCGACGCCGGGGCTGTAGGCCAGCGACAGGTCACGCTGGGTCGCCATCGGCTTTGTCGGAGTGATTTCCAGCTTGCCGGGCTTGCCCATCTGGTGGAATTGCAGGGCCTCCTCGTCGGTGAACGTGGGGCGCTTGCCTTGCTTCTTCTCGGTCACCATCGCACTCATCCCCGCACGGCCGTCCATTAAGCGCCAGAGACTAGAGACATGCGGCTGAGCACTCAAGCCCATTGAATTACATCCAGGTTGCAGGTTTATAATGGTTTCCTGCTAGAGATAAGGTCATGAACCAGGTTTTTGCCAGCGCCGAACCGGCAGCGGACGCGGACCAAGCCCGGACCACGCCGGTGATGGCGCAATTTCTGGAAATCAAAAAAGCCCATGCGGACTGCCTGCTGTTCTACAGGATGGGCGATTTCTATGAACTTTTCTTCGCCGATGCCGAAGCGGCGGCGCGCGATCTTGGGATTGCACTCACCAAGCGCGGCAAGCATCTCGGCGAAGATATTCCCATGTGCGGCGTGCCGGTGCATGCAGCCGATGGCTACCTGCAGCGGCTGATCCGCATGGGACACCGGGTTGCCGTCTGCGAGCAGATGGAAGACCCGGCGGAAGCCCGCAAGCGCGGTTCGAAATCGGTGGTGCGCCGCGACGTCGTGCGCCTTGTCACGCCCGGAACGCTGACCGAAGATTCGCTGCTGGATTCGCGGGCCCACAACTATCTTTGCGCCATCGCCCGGATCAGGAGTTCCGGCGAAATGGCGCTGGCCTGGGCCGATATTTCGGCAGGCGACCTGCTGGTGATGACCACCACGCAAGAGCGGCTTGCCAGCGATCTGGCCGGTCTCGACGGCCGTGAAATCGTGGTGCCCGACGCGCTGCTGGCCGAGGCCGCCATCGAACAGATCGTCAGCGCCGGCGGGGCGGCGATCACCCCGTTCCCGTCGATCCGTTTCGACTCGGTTGCGGCGGACCGCCGGTTGCGGGAGCATTTCGGTATCGCGGCGCTTGATGCTTTTGGAGCGTTTTCAAAGGCCGAGATTGCCGCACTTGGCGGGCTTGTTGAATATGTGATTCTCACCCAGGTCGGACGGCTGCCGCATTTGCGGGCACCACGCCGCCATGAGGCCTCGGGATCGCTTTTGATCGACCCGGCAACGCGCGCCAATCTCGAACTGACGCGGACCCTTTCGGGCGAGCGCCAGGGCAGCCTGCTCTCGGTCATCGACCTGACGGTGACGGCGGGCGGGGCGCGCTGCCTGGCCGAGCGGCTGGCCATGCCTTTGACCGATGCGGCGGCGATTTCGGCCAGACTCGACGGCGTTGATTTTTTGCTGAGCGAAGCGCTGCTGCGCAAGGGCTTACGCGAGCTTCTGTCACGGATGCCTGATATCGAGCGGGCCCTCGGGCGGCTGACGGTCGGACGCGGCGGCCCACGCGATCTTGCGGCCATCAGAAGCGGGCTGAGTTGCGCCAGCACGGCGGCTGGTCTTCTTGCCTCCGTTCAAACGATCGGCGGCTTGCCATTCAACATTTCGGTGGACCGGGACGTGCTGGCCGGGGCCGACATCGGACTGACAAAACTTCTCTCGGAGGCACTCGCGGACGATCTTCCCGTTTCAGCCAGAGACGGTGGATTTGTTCGAGCCGGTCATTCCCCGGACCTCGACGAAAACCGATCGCTCCGCGATGCGACACGCCAGGTCATCGCTGATCTGCAAGTGAAGTACGCCGAGATGACCGGCGTCAAATCGCTGAAGGTCCGCCACAACAATGTTCTGGGCTATTTCATCGAGGTGCCGGCGCAGCACGCGGCGGTGCTGCAAAATCCCGAGCGCCTCAGGGCCTTCATGCATCGCCAGACCGTGGCGAGTGCGGCGCGCTTCACGACTGTCGAACTCGCATCCCTCGAAGAGCGAATCGCGGCGGCGGCAGGGCGGGCTCTGGCCATCGAGCAGGACATCTTTCTGACGCTCGTTCAAGCGGTAACCGGACAACGTGCGAATCTCGCGGAGAAAGCCGAAGCCGTTTCGGCGATTGACGTCTCGGCGGCACTTGCCGAGCTTGCCGCGAGACGTCGCTATGTGCGGCCGAAGATCGACATGTCGCAAGCATTCGATGTGCGGGCCGGCCGCCATCCAGTGGTCGAGGCGGCGTTGCGCGATCAGGGCAATTCCGCCTTTGTCGCGAATGATTGCGTCTTGTCAGGCGAAGGCCGCCGCCTGTGGCTTCTGACCGGGCCGAACATGGCGGGCAAGTCCACATTTCTGCGGCAGAACGCGCTCATCGTCATTCTCGCCCAGACGGGTTCCTTCGTGCCGGCAGACCAAGCCCATATCGGCATCGTCGACCGGCTGTTCAGCCGTGTTGGTGCCGCCGATGATCTGGCCCGGGGGCGCTCGACGTTCATGGTGGAAATGGTCGAGACGGCCGCCATCCTCAATCAGGCCACGCCACGGTCTTTCGTCATCCTCGACGAGATCGGCCGCGGCACCGCGACCTTCGATGGCTTGTCGATCGCCTGGGCGACAATTGAGCACCTGCACGAGTCAAACCGCTGCCGCGCCCTCTTCGCCACGCATTATCACGAACTCACCGCTCTCTCATCGAGGCTTGACCATCTCGCCAACGTGACCGTCAAAGTGAGGGAATGGAAGGGCGACGTGGTGTTTCTCCATGAGGTGGTTCCAGGTGTTGCCGACCGCTCCTATGGCATCCAGGTCGCCAGGCTTGCCGGATTGCCTCAGGCGGTGGTGGCCCGCGCCTTCGAAGTTCTGAACCTCCTCGAACGCAGCGACAAGTCGAACGCCCACAAATCCACCGTCGACGACCTGCCACTGTTCGCCGCCTCCCGCCCGCAGTCCTCGCCACCAACGCCAGCCGGAGGCAGCGCAGTCGAGAAGATGCTTGCAGCCATTGTTCCGGATGCGTTATCGCCGAGGGATGCACTCGAACTTCTCTACAAGCTCAAGGCCGCCATGCCGGACAAGACATGATCACGACACCGCAAAGAGAAACGCTTGTGGATAGCGGCAGTCTGCGTGAGCGCCTCGGCGGTCTGGTGCGCCAGCTTGGTGCGCAAAATCCGCAGTTGCGGCCGGCCATCGTCGAGGATCTCAAGGGAGTTTTTGCCGAGGCCCGCGACAAGGCGGAAACACAACTGCTGCGTGATGGCCACGGAACACGCTGCGCCGAGGACTTGAGCTTTGTCGAGGACCAGATCATTCATGCCCTGTTCGATATCGCCTGCAAGGACCTGTTTCCGGTGGCATCGGAAAAAGCCGAGGAACGCATCGCGGCTGTTGCGGTGGGCGGCTATGGCCGTGGAACGCTGGCGCCGGGTTCCGACATCGATCTGCTGTTTCTGCTGCCGGCCCGGCAATCGCCGCGCGTGCAATCCATTGTCGAATTCATTCTCTATGTCTTGTGGGATACACGCCAGAAGGTTGGCCACGCGACGCGCAGCGTCGACGAATGCATTCGCCTTGCCAAGACTGACAACACCATTCTGACGGCCACTCTTGAGGCGCGATTCATCTGCGGCGAGCAAACGCTCTTCGAGCAGCTGGTGCGCGACTTCCGCCGCGATATTGTTGCCAAGGGCGCCCGGCAATTCGTCGCCGATAAACTGGCCGAGCGCGATCAGCGGCTGCACAAGTCAGGCGAAAGCCGTTATCTGGTCGAGCCCGATGTCAAGGACGGCAAGGGTGGCTTGCGCGATCTCAACACGCTCTTCTGGATCGCCAAGTTTCTTTACGCCACCAACGTCACCGATGAATTGGCCGCCAAGGGCGCCTTCACGCGCGACGAGCTTGCCGATTTCAAGAAATGCGAGAATTTCCTGTGGGCGGTGCGCTGTCATCTGCATTTCATTTCAAAACGCGGCAATGACCGGCTGAGTTTCGACCGGCAGCCAGAGATCGCCGAACGCTTGGGCTACAAGGCCCATGGCGGCCTGAAGAATGTCGAGCGCTTCATGAAACACTATTTCCTTGTGGCCAAGGATGTCGGCGACCTCACCCGCATCCTGTGCGCAAGTCTCGAGGCCAATCAGGTCAAGGACATTCCTGTGCTGAGCCGCATGTTCGGGCGCTTCCGCCCGCGTGCGGCGGCCAAAATTCCCGGCTCGCCTGCGTTTCAAATCGAGGGCGGGCGCGTCGTCCTCAATTCGCCCGATGTCCTCGAACAAGATCCTGTCAACATGATCCGGCTGTTCGCGGCGGCTGACCAGCTTGGCGCGGAAATCCATCCGGATACACTGAAGAAGGTTCGAAAGTCGCTCAAGCTGCTAAGTAAAGCGGTCTGCGCGGATCCAGAGGCCAACGCCATTTTCCTCGAGATACTCACTCAAGGCAGCGAGCCCGAAATCATCCTGCGCATGATGAATGAAGCAGGTGTGCTTGGGCGCTTCATTCCGGAATTCGGCAAAATCGTCGCCATGATGCAGTTCAACATGTATCATCACTATACGGTCGACGAACATCTGCTGCGTGCGGTCGGCATTCTCGCCTCGATTGATCGCGGCGATCTTTCCGAAGACCACCCTCTCTCCGCCGCCATATTCCCGACAATCGCCAACAAGCGCGTGCTTTATGTCGCCGTGCTGCTACACGATATCGCCAAGGGCAGAAAGGAAGACCATTCCATTGCCGGCGCGCGCATCGCCATGGAAATCTGCCCACGCCTTGGCCTTTCGGCCTCCGAAACCGAGACGGTCTCCTGGCTCATCCGCTATCACCTTTTGATGAGCGAGACGGCCCAGATGCGCGATCTCAACGACTTCAAGACGATCCTCGATTTCACCGGCATCGTGCAGAGCCTCGACCGCCTCAGGCTGCTTCTCATCCTGACGGTCGCCGACATCCGGGCGGTTGGGCCTGGCGTATGGAACGGCTGGAAGGGGCAGTTGCTGCGCACCCTCTATGGCGAGGCGGAGCCCGTTCTCTCGGGCGGTCACACGGCGGTTTCACGCAAGGACCGGGTCAAGGAAGCCGAGGCGGTTTTCTTCACGCGGTTGCCAAAGCTCGGCGAAGACCAGCAAAAGGCCTATGCCGCCCGCCACTATGACGCCTACTGGTTGAGTGTGGAAACCGCAAAGCAGATCAAGCATTTTACGCTGATTGCCGATGCCCAGCCCAAATCGGTGGTGACTGCCGTCGAAACCGACGCCTTCACGGCGATCACCGAGCTGACGGTCTATACGCCGGATCATCCCCGTCTTCTGGCATTGATCACCGGCGCCTGCGCCGCGGCGGGCGCCAATATCGCAGGGGCGCAGATATTCACAACCACCGACGGCATGGCGCTCGATACCATTCTCATTCAGCGCGAATTCCAGACCGAGGATGACGAGCGCCGCCGCGCCGAGAGAATTGCCGATCTCATCCGCAAGGCCCTGCGGGGCGAGGTCTGGCTCAAGGAAGCAGTTGCCCGCGCCTATCGGCCGCAGATGCGAATCAACGCCTTCACGGTGGAACCGCGCGTCATCATCGACAATCAGTCCTCGAACCGCTTCACGGTCATCGAGATCAATGGCCGCGACCGCATCGGGCTGCTCTATGATCTCACCGAAGCGCTCTACAAACTCAATCTCAATATCGGCTCGGCGCATGTCACGACCTTCGGCGAGAAGGCCATCGACGTTTTCTACGTCACCGATCTCACCGGCGGAAAGATCGAAAATACCGCCCGCCGCATGCAGATCGAAAATGCTCTCTCAGGCGTGCTGGCGCCGCCGGTTCCGGCTGGCGCCGTTCTCACCGGGAAGGCCAGCTGAATGTCGCTCCTCAAATCCGCCGCGACAGTTGGCGGATTCACCATGGTCAGCCGCCTTCTGGGTTTCGTCCGCGACCAGCTCGTCGCCTATGCGGTGGGGACGGGACCGGTGGCGGAAGCCTTCTTTGTCGCCCAGCGCTTTCCCAACCTGTTTCGCACCTTATTCGCGGAAGGCGCGTTCAACTCCGCCTTTGTCCCTCTTTTCGCCAAACAGATCGAAGGCAATGGCGCGCAAGCTGCGCATCGCTTCGCAATTGATGTCTTCTCCGTGCTCGCCGCATGGCTGATCGTTTTCTGCACCGCCGCGATGATCGCCATGCCGCTGCTCATGCATGTCATCGCGCCGGGATTTTCAGGCGATGCCGAAAAATACAATCTGGCCGTCGACCTGACGCGTATCAGCTTTCCCTATCTGCTGTTCATCTCTCTCACAGCACTCCAGTCGGGCGTTCTCAACAGCCTCAACCGCTTTACGGCGGCAGCGGCAGCGCCCATTGTTCTCAACCTCGTCATGATCGCCTCCAACATCATTGCCTGGGTGCTGGGCACCGGAAACACGGCGGCGACCGGGCATATCTTGGCCTGGGGGCTTTTTGCATCGGGTATTGCACAATTTATCCTGCTTGCGGTGGCCTGCCGACGGATCGGCATGCCGCTAGTACCCAATTGGCCGAGGCTAACCCCTGACGTCAAACGAGTCATCGCGCTCTCCGTACCCGGAATTATTTCCGGCGGCATCACGCAAATCAATCTGGTGATTGCCACGATGATCGCCACGACCATCGACCGGGCCGTCTCCTATCTCTATTACGCGGACAGGATCTATCAGTTGCCGCTCGGGGTTATCGGCGTCGCCATCGGCGTGGTGCTGCTGCCGGACCTGTCGCGCAAGCTTCGCGCCGGGAACAGCAGTGGCGCCGCCCATAGCCAGAACCGGGCGCTTGAACTGTCGCTGTTCCTAACGCTGCCTTCGGCATTGGCGCTCATGGCCATACCGGTCCCGGTGTTGCGGACGGTTTTCGAACATGGCGCGTTCACGCATGACGACACGCTGGCGGTGGCTCCGGCGGTTCTGGTTTTCGCGGCGGGCCTGCCGGCTTTCGCGATGACCAAGGTGTTCCAGCCCGGCTACTATGCCCGCGAAGATACCGCGACGCCGATGAAGTTCGCAATCGTTTCAGTAATAATCAACGTCGTTGTAAGCTTTGTTCTGTCGCGATGGATGGGGCATGTGGGGATTGCCATCGGCACGACGGTTTCGGCGTGGATCAACACCGGACTTCTGGGCCTCACCCTGTCGCG
Organism: Aestuariivirga sp.; assembly: GCA_046594125.1. Taxonomy (GTDB): domain Bacteria; phylum Pseudomonadota; class Alphaproteobacteria; order Rhizobiales; family Aestuariivirgaceae; genus Aestuariivirga. Next base: position 54,206 of record JBKJQD010000138.1, on the reverse strand, counting down.
CCGCGGACATTTCGCGCTGGATGACCGGCTGCGGCTGCGGCTGCCGCGAATGCTCATTTCGGCTTTACTGATGGGCGGCGTCCTGCTCGCCTGCAACCATTTCCTGGCCGGAAATTTCACGGCGGGAGCAGGCTTCCTTGCGGCGCTTTGGAGTCTTGTCCTGCTCGTGATAGTGGGACTATCGAGCTATTTCCTATTTGCTCATTTCACCGGCGCCATGCGCCTTGGCGAAATGAAATCCATGATCAAGCGCTAGCGCAGGGACCGATCGACTCAAGATGGCCAGCCACGACAATGAAAGTGACGTCGCCTTCGGGTTCCGCCGCGTGGCGGAGACGGAGAAACAGGGTCTCGTCAACAGTGTCTTTTCCAAAGTCGCAGAGCGCTATGACCAGATGAACGATCTGATGTCGGGCGGGCTGCACCGGCTGTGGAAGGACGATTTCATCACCATGCTGGCGCCACCGCGCGGCGCAACGGGTTTCGATGTTCTCGATGTGGCGGGCGGGACCGGCGACATCGCCTTCAAGATCTTGCAGGCCGGGGGTCCGGGCACCCGGGTGACCATCGCCGACATTTCACCGGAGATGGTGGCAGAAGGCCGCAAGCGCGCCAGCGGCAGCGGACTTGAAGGCCGCTGCGCCTTCACTGTCGGCAATGCCGAAAATCTGGCATTTCCGGACATGAGTTTCGATGCCTACACCATCGCTTTCGGCATCCGCAATGTCACCCATATCGACCGGGCGCTGGCCGAGGCCTATCGCGTCCTGAAGCCCGGCGGCCGCTTTCTTTGCCTGGAATTTTCACACGCCGATGTGCCAATTCTCGATGCGATCTATGATGCCTATTCCTTCACTGTCATTCCCGCCATCGGCAAGACGGTCACTGGCGATGGGCAGCCCTATCGTTATCTTGTGGAATCAATCCGCACCTTCCCCAGGCAGGGTGACTTCAAAGCGATGATCGAAGGTGCGGGCTTCGCGAAGGTCTCCTATCGCAATCTCACGGGCGGAATCGTGGCCATTCATTCGGGATGGCGCATCTGATGTTTTCAAGTGTGCGGCACGCCGTACGGCTGATCAAGGCGGGACGGACGCTGGCACGCTACGACGCCCTGCTGCAACCGCAACAGTTAGCAAGCTTGCCGTGGTTCGCCCGCCTTGCGTTGCGCGCCGCGCGGTTCGGTGCGCGTTCGCCTGCGGGTGATCCGCAAAGCCGCCTGGCGGCGGCACTCACGGCACTTGGACCAAGTTACATCAAGCTCGGGCAATTTCTTGCGACGCGTCCCGACGTGATCGGCCCGGACCGCGCCTTCGAACTCAAGACCCTCCAGGACCGGCTGCCGCCATTTGGAATGGATCAGGCCCGGATCATCATCCACAACAACTTTGGCACGTCCGCTGATGTTCTGTTTCGTGAACTGTCGGAGCCGGTCGCCGCGGCCTCCATTGCCCAGGTGCATCGCGGCCTGACGGAAGATGGCCGGGAGGTGGCGGTCAAGGTGCTGCGGCCCGGCGTCGAAAAGCGTTTCGCCGCCGATCTCGACAGCTTTTATTTCGCGGCACGGCTTATGGAGAAGTTCAGCGCCGAAGGGCGCAGGCTGAGGCCCGTCGCCGCGGTGCGCATGCTTGAGGAGTCGATGAAGCTCGAGCTCGATCTGCGCATGGAAGCTTCGGCGATCTCCGAGATGGCGGAGAACATCAAGGAGGATACAGGCTTCCGGGTTCCCGCCGTCGACTGGCAGCGGACCAGCCGCCAAGTACTGACCACGGGATGGATTTCCGGAACGCCCATTGCCGATGTCGCGGCTCTCAGGGCCAAGGGCTTCAACCTGATTGCGCTGGGCGATACCGTCATCCAGAGTTTCCTGCGCCATGCGATCCGCGATGGCTTCTTCCATGCCGACATGCATCCCGGCAACCTTTTTATCGATGACAAGGCGCAAGTGGTTGCCGTTGACTTCGGCATTACGGGACGGCTTGGCCGCAAGGAGAGCCTGTTCCTTGCCGAAATACTCTTTGGCTTCATCACTCGCGACTACCTGCGTGTCGCCCAAGTTCATTTCGATGCCGGTTATGTGCCGAATGACCAGGACCCCAACAGTTTCGCACAGGCGCTGCGGGCCATTGGCGAGCCGATCATGGACAAGTCGGCCAAGGACATTTCCATGGCGCGCCTGCTCACGCAATTGTTCGAGGTGACAAGCCAGTTCAACATGTCGACCCAGCCGCAACTCCTGCTACTGCAGAAGACCATGGTGGTGGTCGAAGGCGTGGCCCGCACACTCAACCCCGATCTCAACATGTGGGTGACGGCGGAACCGGTGGTGCGGCAGTGGATCGAGCGCAAGCTCGGACCAGTGGGACGTGTGGAAGCGATCCTGACTGGTGCAGCCGACATGGCGCTGCGCTTGCCTGCCCTGCTTAACGCCGCCGAAAACGCCACGCTCATGCTTTCTGACATGGCCAGGACCGGTGGCTTGCGTCTCGATCAAGAGACGGTACGGGATTTGGCAAAACACCATGGCCGCCAGAACCGGCTGGTACGATTGGCGCTGGTTGCCGGGGCCTTCGCCTTGATGGTTATCGCCTGGCAAATCTCCCGGTAGCTGCCGATTGTCACGGAGGGGGCTGATCTGGCAAGATGGCTCCATGACCGGACCCCAAACCAAATCCATTCTCCTGATCATCGGCGGCGGCATTGCGGCCTACAAGTGCCTTGAGCTGATCCGACTATGCGCCAAGAGCGGGATCGGCGTCCGGGTGATCATGACGCGCGCCGCGGAGGAATTCGTCACACCCCTGTCGCTGGCAAGCCTCTCCGGCGAAAAGGTCAATACCGCGCTGTTCAGTCTCACCGGCGAGATTGAAATGGGCCACATCGAATTGTCACGCTCGGCCGATCTGGTTGTGGTGGCGCCCGCCACCGCCGACCTTTTGGCCAAGATGGCAAATGGACTGGCCGATGATCTGGCATCGACCGCACTGCTGGCCACCGACAAGGCGGTTCTGGCCGCACCGGCAATGAATGTGCGCATGTGGACCCATGCCGCGACCAGGCGCAATGTCAGACAGCTCACCAGCGACGGCGTTACGTTCATCGGCCCCGATGACGGCGAAATGGCCTGCGGCGAATATGGTCCGGGGCGCATGGCCGAGCCGGCGGCAATTCATGCGGCGATTGCCGGGATGCTGGCGCCCAAGCCGCGGCCGCTCGCCGGACGCAAGGTTCTTATCACCGCCGGGCCGACGCGCGAGCCGATCGACCCGGTGCGTTACATCTCGAACCATTCCTCCGGCAAGCAGGGCTATGCCATCGCCGAAGCCGCCGTCGAACTGGGGGCTGAGACCGTTCTTGTCTCCGGCCCCGTCTCGCTCGCCATTCCGCCCGGAGCGCAACTCATTGCGGTTCAGACGGCGGACGAAATGCTGCAGGCTTGCCTTGATGAACTGCCCTGCGACATTGCAATCTTTACCGCCGCCGTGGCCGACTGGCGCGTGGCCAACGCGGCCAGCGAGAAACTCAAGAAGACCGGAGATGGACTGCCCTGTCTGCCGCTTGTCGAAAATCCCGATATTCTCAAGACGGTCTCTCTGTCCGGAAAACGTCCGTCAATCGTCGTGGGGTTTGCCGCTGAAACGGAAAAAATCGCCGAGCATGCCCGCGAGAAGCTGGCAAGGAAGGGCTGCGACATCATCGTTGCCAATGATGTGAGTGCCGGCTCCGGGGTTTTTGGCGGCGACCACAACCGCGTGGACATTGTGACAAGTGGCGGGATTGAAGCCTGGCCAGACATGACAAAACGCGAGGTCGCCCGGCGCCTGATGGAGCGCGTCACCGCCGAACTGCTGTCGAAGATCAAGGCCGGCTCGTGATACCCGTCCGCGTCACGCGCCTTGCACATGGGGGTGATCTGCCCCTGCCTGCCTACGAGACTGGTGGGGCGGCGGGAATGGATCTTCGCGCCGCCGAGAATTTTATCCTAAAGCCCGGTACACGCTGTCTGATGCCGACAGGATTTGCCATCGCGCTTCCCGAGGGTTTTGAAGCCCAGGTGAGACCACGTTCCGGCTTGGCGGTGCGCCATGGTGTCACCGTTCTCAATGCGCCGGGGACCATCGACAGCGATTATCGCGGCGAAATCAAGGTTCCGCTCATCAACCACGGCGACACGGATTTCAACATCGCGCGCGGCGACAGGATCGCCCAGCTGGTGGTGGCACCCGTCAGCCAGGTTGCATGGATCGAGACGCAGGAGCTGGATGCGACGGAGCGCGGGGCTGGCGGCTTTGGTTCGTCCGGGCGGCGCTGATGGCATTTTCCGCCGATGAAGTCGAACGCTACGCCCGCCATCTGGTTCTGCATGAGGTGGGCGGCCCCGGCCAGTCGCGCCTGAAGCAGGCCAAGGTTCTAGTGGTGGGCGCTGGCGGTCTGGGTGCACCTGCTCTGCTTTACTTGGCAGCCGCCGGGATAGGTACCATTGGTATCATCGACGACGACCATGTCAGCCTCTCCAACCTGCAGCGGCAGGTGATCCATACGACGGGGCGCGTCGGCATGGCCAAGACGGAGAGCGCGCGGGAGACGATGGCGGCCATCAATCCGCACGTCAATGTGGTGCTGCATCCATTGCGGATCACGGCTGGCAATGCGCTGGACATCGTCACCGCCTATGATCTGGTGATCGATGGCTGCGATAATTTTCCGACTCGGTTTCTGGTGAGCGATGCCTGTTTTCTGGCGCGCAAGACTCTGGTGTCCGCGGCGGTCGGTCAGTTCGACGGGCAAATTTCCACTTTCAAGCCCCATGAGAAATCGCCGGACGGGCAGCCGTGGCCAAGCTATCGTTGCCTGATGGGCGAAATTCCGCCGCGCGGGCTGTTTCCGGCTTGCGAGGAGGCCGGCGTCATGGGGGCGCTGCCGGGCATCATGGGGTCCATGCAGGCCATGGAAGTCATCAAGGAAATCCTCGGCATTGGCGAAAGCCTGGCGGGCAGGCTGGTGATGTACGATGCGCTGTCGGCGCGATTCTATGAGACGCGGCTGCTATGGAACCCCCACAATCCGATCAGCGGGCGAAATCCTAAAATCACTACGCTCGAAGAGGCAAATTACGCGCCAAGTTAATAAAACGAGAGTACATAGATTACGACAGTTTGAAACAGACTCCTTGCATTGGAATAGAGGCCGCTATTGGTACTCTTCATAGTTCCTGGTTTTAACGCGCATCGACGAAACTCTAATCCGAAGTCTTTTTGAAAATGCCATTCTTGGGCGCGATGGGGGCCAAGGCAGTGGGCACCGGTGCTGGCGTAGTCCGCGGTTGCGTCAGGAAAAGCCCTGCAATTATAACAACGAGGGCGCTCCATATCCAAACTGAATAGCTCTCTCCTAAAAGGACCATTGACCAGAGGACGCCAAAACCCGTCACCAAATAGGCCACCTGTGAGGCAAATACCGCCCCACCACGTCCCACCATCCAGACATAGCCGACATAGGCTCCGGTATTTGCCAGGCCTGACAAGACAACTGCGGTCTCCGCCTTGCTGAACGGCAATACGGGAATGATGAAGGTGCCTGTCGCCAGGGCAACCGGCAACGTTGAAACCGCCGAAACAATTGATGCACCCAGCAGCAGCTGGATGGGATCAAGTCCGGCGCGGCCGATGCGGCCTAAGCCTACACCTTCTATGGCGTAAGAAAGCACAGCAAGCATAGCGAGCAGGACATATACAGTTTGTGTTGGATCAGGCAGGCTAGCATCCGGAAGTGTGATCAGCAAAACGCCCGATAGACCGAGAGCAAGACCAAGAAGCCTGCTTGGAGTTGCGCTGTCCAAGCCCAAACTGATAGCGAGCGGAAGAGATAGAAGTGGAATCATGGGCATGCAGACCGAGATTACGCCCGCTGGCAAGTGCTCCGCAGAGGTGTAGGATGCTGCGCTCGGCAATACGGTCCCAAAAAACGCAACAAACAAATACCGAACCAGCGCAGCGGGTTGTAGTGGCACTACCAATCCACGCAATGCGACGATAATTGCAAGAACGACCATGGTGATGGTTGAACTCCAGAATATAATTCCGAAATTCCTATAACCCCCAAGCACGGCAATCTTAGTCAACGGGAAAGTCAGCGCCCAGATGGCTGCAATCAGGACAAGGGCTGTTATCAGGCTCAAGTTCAATTTCATGAAATGCCCTTGAATGGGATATTTTTAAACCCATTGCGCGTGAGATCAAGAAGTTATTTTTACGAAGTTATTTTCGCACTGCCCGCTTTCCATGACAATTGCTTTTCGCCCCAGTTCCGTTTACCAAAATTCAAGCATGAGCTCAGGTACCAAGTGTCAAATTTGTCCACTAAGCGCCGTTCTTCAGGTCTTCCGGCCGGGGCATTGAGATGATGTTGTAGCCGGAATCCACATAATGGATTTCTCCGGTCACGCCGCCCGATAGGCCCGACAGCAAATAGAGGCCGGCGCCGCCCACTTCCTCAAGCGTGATGGTACGGCGCAAGGGCGCATGGCTCTGCTGGTAGCTGAACATAGCGCGGGCATCGCCGATGCCAGCCCCCGCCAGTGTCCGCATCGGTCCCGCCGATATGGCATTGACGCGAATGCCCTGCGGGCCATAGTCGGCGGCTAAATAGCGCACGGAAGCCTCGAGTGCCGCCTTGGCGACACCCATTACATTGTAGTTCGGCATAACCCGCACCGAACCGCCGTAGGTCAGCGTGACGAGCGCGCCGCCATTTGGCATAAGCGTCGCCGCGCGTTTGGCAATCTCTGTAAAAGAGAAACACGAGATCAGCATGGTGCGCGAAAAATTCTCGCGCGTTGTGTCCGCGTACTTGCCTTTGAGTTCGTTCTTGTCTGAGAACGCGATGGCATGAACGACGAAGTCGATGGTGCCCCATTTTTTCTTGAGCACATCGAAAGCGGCGTCGACGGTTGCGATGTCCTCCACGTCACAGGACAGAAGCACGTCGGAGCCAACCGAGCCGGCCAGCGGCTTCACACGTTTGCCAAAGGCCTCGCCCTGGTAGGTGAAGGCCAGTTCGGCACCGTGGGCATGGAGCTGCCGGGCAATGCCCCAGGCTATCGAGTGGTCGTTGGCCACGCCCATCACCAAGCCGCGGCGGCCTTTCATCAATCCATCAATCATATGATCAGCCATTGTAACGCTGGAAAACGAGGGTGCCGTTGGTGCCGCCAAACCCGAAGCTGTTGGACATGACAACGTCGATCCTGGCGTTGTCGATGCGCTGGCGGGCAATCGGTATATCGGCAAACTCTGGATCCAGCTCCTCGATATTGGCGCTTTCGCAGATGAAGCCATTGTTCATCATCAGAATGCAATAAATTGCTTCCTGAACGCCGGTTGCGCCAAGCGAATGGCCGGTCAGCGACTTGGTCGCGGAGATGGCCGGTATCTCGCTGCCGAACACGGCGCGGATGGCCTCGACTTCCTTCTTGTCACCGATGGGAGTCGATGTGGCGTGGGGATTGATGTAGTCGATCTTCTCTTTCACCGTCGACATGGCAAGGCGCATGCAACGTGCCGCCCCTTCGCCTGACGGCGCCACCATGTCGTAGCCATCCGAAGTCGCGCCATAGCCCACAAGCTCCGCATAGATCCTGGCACCACGCGCCTTGGCGTGTTCCAGTTCCTCCAGAACAACCGTGCCACCGCCGCCAGCGATCACGAAGCCATCGCGATTCTTGTCATAGGCGCGCGAGGCTTTGGCCGGCGTGGCATTGTACTTTGACGACATGGCACCCATGGCGTCAAAGAGCACCGAGAGCGTCCAGTCGAGCTCCTCGCCGCCGCCGGCAAACATGATGTCCTGCTTGCCCCATTGAATCATTTCAGCGGCATTGCCGATGCAATGGGCGGAGGTGGCACAGGCCGAGGAGATTGAATAATTCACGCCGCGAATGCCGAAGGGCGTTGCCAGCGTTGCGGAATTGGTGCTCGACATGCTGGCTGGAACGGCAAAGGGCCCCACCCGCCTCGGCCCCTTGTCGCGGGTCGTATCGGCGGCGGCCACGATGGTACGCGTCGAGGGTCCGCCCGACCCCATGATGATGCCGGTCCGGTCGTTCTTGACATCGTTGTCCTCAAGGCCGGAGTCGACGATGGCCTGCTGCATGGCGACGTAGTTCCAGGCGGCACCATCGCCCATGAAGCGCCGCACACGCCGGTCGATGCTTTCAAGATCGTAGTGAGGGGCACCATGGACCTGGCAGCGGAAACCGAGCTTCTCATAGGACTCAGCTTTGACGATGCCCGACTTGGCTTCGCGCAGGGAGCCCAGCACTTCCTGAACATTGTTGCCGATGCTCGATACGATACCGAGACCGGTCACGACGACGCGACGCATGGTCATTTCTCCTGTGCCTCAACCTGCCGTAGGTTCGAACAGCCCGACTTTCATATCGCTGACCTGATAGACGATTTCACCATCGGCTGTCATGGTGCCATTGGCCACAGCCAGTTTGAGCTTGCGCAGGATGAGCCTCGTGATTTCGACATCGTAGGTCAGCTTCCTGACCTTCGGCGTAACCATGCCTTTGAGCTTCACTTCACCGACACCCAGAGCCCGGCCCCGGCCCGGCTCGCCAAGCCAGCCCAGAAAGAATCCAGTCAATTGCCACAGCGCGTCAAGACCGAGACAGCCCGGCATGACGGGATCGCCCTGGAAATGGCATTGGAAGAACCACAGGTCGGGATTGATATCGAATTCGGCCGTTACCCGCCCAAGTCCAGCCGGCCCGCCATCCCTGGTGATCCCGGTAATGCGGTCGAACATCAGCATGGGCGGCAGCGGCAGCTGCGCATTTCCAGGCCCGAACAGTTCGCCACGCCCGCAGGCCAGCAGTTCTTCATAGTCGAACCGCGATTTTCGTTCAGTCATGCTCTTCCGTTTGTCCCCAATTCCGGCGTAGGCCACCATGCCAACCGAAGCTGTTCCTATCACAGGGTCTCGGGCTGGTCCAAGCCCGCATCGGACGCGGCAGCGCGCCGCATTTGCAAGACCGGCGCAAATTGGCCTATAAGGCGTCCAGAGATGAAGACATTCGACCGCAAACTGATTGAAAAATTGCGCCTGACGGGTCTGCGCCCCACCCGGCAAAGGCTGGCCTTGGCCGAAATCCTGTTTAACGGCGAAGACCGGCATGTCAGCGCCGAGGCGCTGCATCAGGAGGCGGTAGCCGCGAAAATTCCAGTCTCGATGGCTACCGTCTACAATACGCTCAACCAGTTCACCGATGCCGGCCTGTTGCGCGAAGTGGCAATCGAAGGCGACAGAACCTTTTTCGATACCAACACGTCCAACCACTTCCACTATTATCTGGGAGACAACGGCGGACTGATCGACATCGAGGGGCCGGGCGTTTCGGTGACAGGCCTTCCAGCATTGCCGCCGGGGACCGAAATCGACCGGGTCGATGTCATCGTCAGACTGAAGAAGTCAGCAGCACTTTAAGCCGCTGCGGAGCCAACGCCTGCTTCCCAGCCAAGAATGGCCTGTTTGCGTGTCAGTCCCCAGTGATAGCCGCAAAGGCTGCCGGATTTTCCCAGGACGCGATGGCAGGGAACGACGAAGGAAATCGGATTGCGGCCAACCGCACTTCCCACGGCTCTTGAGGCGGCAGGCTTTCCGATGTGGGTGGCAATATCGGAATAGGTCGTTGCCTTGCCCAGCGGAATACGCAGCAGGGTTTGCCAGACTCTTGTCTCGAATTCGGTGCCGATGAAGACGATGCGGAGCGGCTGGCCGGATTTCCATTGCTCTCGGTTGAAGATACGGGACACGAAAGGTGCTGTGGCGGCTGCGTCCTCGACGTAGTTCGCCTGGGGCCAGCGTTGCATCATGTCGGAAAGGGCCGCCGCTTCCCCGCCCGCATCGGCGAAGGCAAGACCGCAAAGCCCCAGTTCCGTTGCCATGAGCAGAACACGGCCAAAGGGGCAGTCGTGAAAGCCATGGCGAATCGACAGGCCATGCCCCCGGGCCTTGTAGGCACCCGGCGCCATGCCTTCGTGGGTCACAAACAGATCATGCAGACGGCCTGGTCCCGACAGGCCCACCTCGTAGGCGGTATCGAGAACGCTGGCCGAATCGCGCAGCAGCTTTCGGGCATGGTCTATGGTCAGCGCTTGAAGAAAGGCCTTGGGGCTGAGGCCCGCCCAGCGCATGAACAATCTTTGCAGGTGGGCGCCGCTGACGCCGTTGTGCGAGGCCAGATCGTCCAGCGACGGCTGGTCGCGCCAGTTTTCCCGCAGGAATTCGAGATTGCGGCGAACCATCTCGTAGTCGCCGGAGGAGGTCGTGCTGTCATGGGTCATCATGGTCCCAGGATAGGCAGGAAGAGCCCGCCATGCCACCCGATTCCTGATCAAATATGCGCAATGGCCAGGGCGGCGGAAAGGGCGGTTGCCAGTTCCTTCTTCTCGGTACCACCCAGGAAATCTCCCACTTGCGTCTTGCGGCCGCCGGAGACCAGATAGAGGGCGCCGACCAGCTCACGCTCACGGTCTTCCTCAAGCTGCACCCGGACCCAGCGCCGGACAAAGACCTGGCGATCCCCGCCCTGGCGCTCCGACAGCCGTTCGAGGACAACTTCATGCTCGGTAATGCTGATGCGCTCGGCACGGCGTGCCGCCGCGAAATTGGCGCGGAAGGCCAGCCAGATCACCAGTACGTCAAGCCCGGCAAATCCAAAGACCGGCCAGGCGCCCGCCAGAACAAAGGAAATTCCAACGATCAGGTTGATGGCAATCACCAGCCCCATGACGGTCAGGAAGCCAGACCGGCTCAGGCTGCGGTGCGGCGTGAGAATCGCTTGCCAGACTTTGTCGCGCTGTTCCATCATCGCATTCTACTCGGTACCCAAAGATTGAAAAGGACCTTCCATGGCAGGGAAAAAGCGGCTGGTGGCCAGCGCCGTCACCGACATGTTCGAGCGCTTCCGGGCAGATAATCCCGAACCCAAAGGCGAACTCCACTCGCGGAACGTCTTTACCTTTCTGGTGGCGGTGGTGCTTTCGGCGCAAGCGACCGACGAGGGTGTCAACCGCGCCACGGGCAAGCTGTTTGAAATTGCCGATACACCGGCGAAGATGATCGAACTGGGTGAAGACCGGCTACGCGATCACATCAAGACCATCGGTCTGTTCCGGGCCAAGGCAAAAAATGTCATCGCCCTGTCCCGGCAATTGATCGACCGGCACGGCGCTGAAGTCCCCAATGACCGCGAAGCGCTAGAAGCCTTGCCCGGCGTTGGCCGCAAGACGGCCAATGTGGTTCTCAACTCAGCCTTTGGCCATCCGACCATCGCTGTTGATACCCATATCTTCAGGCTGGGAAACCGCATCGGCCTGGCGCCCGGCAAGACGCCCCTAGAGGTCGAAATGAAACTTCTCAAAGCGGTACCGGAAGTCTATCGGCTCCACGCGCATCATTGGCTTATTCTTCATGGACGCTATATCTGCAAGGCGCGAAAGCCCGAGTGCTGGCGCTGTCTGATCGCCGATCTCTGCCTCTTCAAGCCGAAGACGCCCGCACCCACTTGAAGATGTGAACGAAATAGGCGGTGGCAAAGAGTGGCACCGCCAGATTGACAATGGGCACGAGCGCCAACAGGGCCGGTACAAGTCCCGACACGAATATGAGCGGTCCATTCTCCCGGCGGAGGCGCAGGGCATCATCAACCGTCATGTGGCGCATGGCGGCCATTTCAAAATATTCCCGGCTCAGCAGATAGGCATTGATGATCAGCAGCAGGATGGCGCCAATGCCCAGGAAGATCGCCGGAAGCAGCGCCAGATTCACCAGCAGAACAAGTCCGCCAAACCTCAGGGTGACAAGCAGGGCGCTGAAGCCGGCAAGTGCCGTTCCGGGCCGGTCAGCCGGATAGTGCTTTTTCTCCACACGCTCGGCAACCCTGTCCAGAAACAGTCCGGCAAAAGCCACCGTCACGGGCGCAATCAGGAAAAAGAAGGCGACCACAAGGATCAGTCCCGTGCCGATCGACAGAACCCAGTCAGCCCATGTCCAGGAGAATTGCACCAGGTAATTGATCGCCACTTCCACCACAATCAGAATGGCCACAAAAAGTGCCGCGGTCATGGCGATTGCCTTGAACAGAATTGATCGCAACTCGGGCGAAACGACATCGCCAAGGGCCTTGAACATGGCTTTCAGCATGACTGGCGGCATTTCCGATGGGTTGCTTGCAAGCGCAAGGGCACTCGGCTAGGGGCTAAGCCTTCGCCACGGAGTTTCTTGAATGACGGATACAAGCCTTGATGTCCTGTGTATCGGCAATGCCATTGTCGACGTGATCGCCCGCGTCGACGACAGTTTCATCATCCGGCACGGCCTGGTCAAGGGTTCGATGAACCTGATCGATGAAGAGCGCGCCGAATACCTTTATGGCGACATGGGGCAGGCTATCGAGGTTTCGGGCGGTTCGGCTGGCAACACCGCCGCAGGTGTGGCCTCGCTTGGCGGACGTGCAGCCTATTTCGGCAAGGTCAAGGACGACCAGCTCGGCAGTATCTTTCGTCATGACATGCGGTCGCAGGGGGTGCGCTTCGACTCCATTGCCGCGCCCACCGGACCAGCCACGGCGCGGTCGTTCATACTCGTGACGCCCGATGGCGAGCGGACGATGAACACCTATCTTGGTGCATGTGTGAATCTGACAACTGATGACATCGATGCGGGTGTCGTCGAGAATGCCAAGATCACCTACATGGAAGGCTATCTCTGGGACCGGCCGGAAGCGATGCAGGCCTTCAAGCGCGCCGCCGCCATCGCCCGCCAGGCTGGCCGCATGACCTCGATCACGCTGTCCGACTCCTTCTGTGTCGAGAGGCATCGTGATAGTTTTCTTGAGCTGATCCGCTCCGATATCGACATCGTCTTTGCCAACGAGTCGGAGATCAAATCGCTGTACAAGACCCAGAACTTCGATGGCGCCATGCAGGCGATCCGCAAGGACTGCCCGATTGCCGTGTTGACCCGGTCGGCGGCGGGCTGTGTCGTGGTGCGCGGTGCCGAAGTCCATGCGGTGCCGGCCTCTCCGGTCAATCGCGTGGTCGATGTGACAGGTGCCGGCGATCTTTTTGCCGCGGGATTTCTTTTTGCTTTCACCAGAGGCATGAAGCTGCCGGCCTGCGCCCGTATTGGCGGGCTTGCGGCAGCCGAAGTCATTTCGCATATCGGGGCAAGACCGGAAATCAATCTTGCAGCCCATGCCGAGGGCTCGGGCCTTCTATAGTCTCCGGAGAAAGACGCTGCGGATAAAGTGATCCGCACCTTTGCGCAGCACCAGATCGGCCCGCGGGCGGGTCGGCAGGACGTTCTCACGCAGATTGACGAGATTGATGGTTTCCCAGATACGCGTTGCCGTTTCGCGCGCCTCTTCGTCGGCCAGCGAGGCATAGCGGTGGAAATAGGACTTGGGATTGCGGAAAGCGCCGTCGCGCAGTGATCTGAAGCGCTCTATGTACCACTTTTTCAAGTCTTCAGTCTCGGCATCGATGTAGATCGAGAAATCAAAGAAGTCCGACGTGTTGGGGATGCCACGCCCGTCGCGCGGCGGGCGTCCGGTCTGCAGGACGTTCAAACCTTCAACGATGAGAATATCCGGCTGGTCGATGACGATGCGCTCGTCCTTCAGGACATCGTAGGTCAGATGCGAATAGAGAGGTGCCGAGACATTGCGTTCACCGGCCTTGATACCGGACATAAAACGCAGGATCGCCGGAAGATCATAGCTCTCCGGAAAACCTTTCCGCGCCATGAGCCCTTCGCGTTCGAGAACGGCATTGGGCATCAGAAAGCCGTCGGTGGTAACCAGGTCCACCTTCGGATGCTTTGGCCAGCGCGCCAGAAGCCGCTGCAGGATGCGCGCCGTGGTGCTCTTGCCCACCGCCACGCTGCCCGCCATGCCGATGATGTAGGGCACCTTACGGTCGTTCAGATGCAGGAAATTATTGGTGGCGCGGAACAATCCTTGCGTGGCGGCGACATAGAGATTGAGCAGACGCGACAGCGGCAGATAGATGGTCTCGACTTCGGCCAGGTCGATGCGGTCGTTGAGACCGCGCAATTCATCGAGGTCGGTCTGGGTCAGCGTCATCGGCGTATCGGCGCGAAGTGCCGCCCACTCGTCGCGCGAAAACCGGCGGAATGGCGAGACTTCCTTGGCGAGCTCTTCCATTCTCAGGCCTTTTGGCGCGACGCTTTTTCGGCGATGCCGCTGACGCCCTTGCGGCGCTCGAGTTCAACCATCACCTCGGACAATCCACTGCCGGAGACTTCCAGCAGCACCAGCAGATGATAGAGCACATCGGCTGCTTCGGCCACGAGATGCCGGCGGTCGCCGGTCATCGCCGCCAGTGCCGCTTCGACGGCTTCCTCGCCCAGTTTCTTGGCGCATTTCTCGATGCCCTGGGACATCAGCTTCGCCGTATAGGAATCTTCGGGCGAGGTCCCCTTGCGGGCGGCAATCGACTGGGCAAGGTCTGCCAGTACGCTAAGACGATAGTCATCCATGGTTTTGTCTAACACAGCCGCATCGGCACGCCATAGGACGAAAGGTGCGCCTTGGCTTCGCTGATCGAATAGGTTCCGAAGTGGAAAATGGAGGCGGCCAGGACGGCGGCGGCATGGCCATCGCGGATTCCCGCCACCAGATGATCAAGCGTGCCGACGCCGCCTGAGGCGATGACCGGAACGGCGACCGCGTCGGCGATGGTGCGCGTCAGTTCGATGTCGAAGCCTTGACCCGTACCGTCGCGGTCCATGGAGGTGAGCAGGATTTCGCCAGCGCCCAGTGCCACCACTTCACTGGCGAATTCGACTGCATCGAGTCCCGCCGCCTTGCGTCCGCCGTGGGTGAAGATTTCCCATTTGCCCGGCGCTACGGACTTGGCATCGATGGCCACGACCACACATTGGCTGCCAAATTTTTCGGCGGCGCGGCGCACGAAACCGCGATCCGCAACGGCTGCCGAGTTGATCGACACCTTGTCGGCGCCCGCCAGAAGCAAGTTGCGAATATCATCCAGCGTTTTGACGCCGCCGCCGACAGTTAGCGGCATAAAGCAGGCTTCGGCGGTGCGGGTGACGGCGTCAAAGAGAATGCCACGGTTCTCGTGAGTCGCGGTGATGTCGAGAAAACACAGTTCGTCAGCACCAGCGGTGTCATAGGCCTTGGCGATTTCGACGGGATCGCCCGCGTCGCGCAGATCGACGAAGTTCACGCCCTTGACGACGCGGCCGTCCTTCACATCGAGACAGGGAATAAGCCTCGCCTTAAGCATGTTTCACCGCCCGGTGCTCCCGGATCATGTGCAACGCCGCGCCCGCATCCAGCCTGCCATCATAAAGTGCCCGGCCCGAAATGGCACCTTGCAGAATCTGGCAGTCCGCCTGAAGCAAACGTGTCACATCATCAAGCGAGGCCAGGCCGCCGCTGGCAATGACGGGAATGTGCGTGGCCCGGGCCAGCGCCAGAGTCGACTCGATATTGAGACCTTTGAGCACTCCGTCACGATCAATGTCGGTGAAGATGATGGCTGAGACTCCGGCATCCTCGAAGCGTGCCGCCAGTTCGATGGCCGTCAGGTCGGCGGTTTCAGCCCAGCCCTCCACGGCCACGCGTCCGCCCTTCGCGTCGATGCCGACAACGATGCTTCCGGGAAAATGCTTGCAAGCGTCGCGGACGATTGCCGGAAACTTCAACGCTATGGTTCCGAGAATCACCCGCTTCACCCCCCGCGCCAGCCAGTCCTCGATCTGGCCCAGATTGCGGATGCCGCCGCCGAGCTGTACCGGAATGGTGATGGTGTCGAGGATGCTCTCGACGGCGGCGCCATTCACCGGCATGCCAGCGAAAGCCCCGTTGAGATCCACGAGGTGCAACCACTCGAAGCCTTGTGTCTGGAAGATCATGGCCTGGGCGGCGGGGTCATGATTGAAAACTGTCGCTTGATCCATGTCGCCAAGTTTCAGGCGCACGCATTGCCCATCCTTGAGATCGATGGCCGGAAACAGGATCACGGCTTCCACCTCAGGAAATTGCTGATCAACGCCAAGCCAAGAGTCTGGCTCTTCTCCGGGTGAAACTGGGTTCCCGCGAAATTGTCGCGCCCGACCATGGCCGTGACCGTCATGCCGTGCCGGGTGGTTGCGACAGTGTCGGACGCGACGACGGTATCCAGATGGTAGGAATGAACGAAATAGGCATGCAGACCCGACTCGCCCAGTTGCAGCCCTTCGAGCAGCTTGTGATCCTTTTGGCGGTCGAGTGTGTTCCAGCCCATATGCGGAATTTTGAGGGCCGGATCGTCAGGCTCGAGTTTCTTCACATCACCCGGAATCCAGCCGAAGCCCGGTGTGATGTCGTGTTCCAAGCCACGCGCCGCCATGAGTTGCATGCCGACACAGATGCCAAGAAAAGGCTTGGCGGCGCGCATCACTTCCGATTGAAGCGTATCCCACATGCCGGGCACGGCCATCAGGCCGTCATGGCAGTCCTTGAAGGCACCGACCCCCGGCAGCACGATGCGTTCAGCACGGCGCACCGCCTCGGGATCGGCGGTGACGATGATGTCCGGTGGCCTGTCCAGTTGGCGGGCGGCACGTTCGAAGGCTTTCGCGGCCGAATGCAGATTGCCTGATCCATAGTCGATGATGGCAACGGTCACGGCGTCACGCGGTCCCAAATAATCCAAGTGTGTTGTGCGTGTCGCCGCTGTGGAATTTTGCGGGACTGCTTGCCGGGATTGTCAGCGCCTCGGGACTCGCCATGAAGTAGCGGAGTTCCGCCTCATTGAGACTGCCGCCCGCGATAATTGCCGATTCGCGATGTCCGGCGCGGACGAGTGACCAGGCCTTCAGGCGTTCGGCTTCAAATCCAAGGAGAACCGCCACACCCAAGCCCGCCAGCGGCAGGACAATCTGGTCAATCCCGAGGGCATAACCCGCAACTGAAATGCTGGCCGAAATGGCGAGAAGTATGGCTGCCACAACCCACATCCGGTTCCACAGGGCCCATAGAACCGAGAATGCCGCAGCAGCCGTTGAAAAGCCCTCTTTGACAAAGATTGCTTTCCCGGTTTCGGCGCCAGGCGCCCGGAATACGCGATAGATTGCCATTAGCCCTGCAACGATCCCTTGGTTGACGGAATGCGGCCGCTTTGCCGGGGATCGATCTCGATAGCTTCACGAAGTGCGCGCGCCAATGCCTTGAAACACGACTCGGCGATGTGATGGTTGTTTTCGCCGTATAGCGTTTCCATATGGAGTGTGATGCCGGAATTCATGGCAAAGGCCTGAAACCATTCTCGCACCAGTTCCGTGTCGAATTCGCCGATCTTGGGACGCGAGAATTCCACCTTCCAGATCAGATAGGGCCGGCCCGAGACATCAATCGCCGCCCGCGTCAGGGTTTCGTCCATCGGCAGATCGAGGCTGGCATAGCGCCGGATGCCCTTGCGGTCGCCCAGTGCCTTGGCCATCGCCTGGCCAATGGCGATGGCGGAATCTTCCGTGGTATGATGAAAGTCGATATGGGTATCGCCTTTGGCTCTGAGCGTGATGTCGATCAGCGCGTGGCGCGACAGCTGCTCCAGCATATGGTCGAGGAAGCCCACGCCCGATTTCACATCAAAGCTGCCGCTGCCGTCGAGGTTCACCGTCACCGAAATTCCGGTCTCGGTGGTGTTGCGGTCGATGGTTGCCTGGCGCATGGAACTCCCCCCGCCAGCTTGGGCGGAAACCGCCCTTTAGCAGATGCAACAAGAATTGGCCAAGGGTGGCTTTTCTTTCGCCGAAGCGGGGACTACATGAGGCCAGCAGTTCATGAGGGTCCCCAATGTCCGAACCGGAGAAGTGGCACGGCACGACAATCCTGACCGTCCGCAAGGGCGGCAAGGTGGTAATCGCCGGTGATGGCCAGGTCAGCCTGGGCCAGACGATCATCAAGGGCAATGCCCGAAAGGTTAGGCCCCTGGGGTCTGGAGGGCAGGTCATTGCCGGGTTTGCCGGGGCCACCGCCGACGCCATGACCCTGTTCGAGCGGCTTGAGGGCAAGCTCGAACAATATCCCCTGCAACTCACCAGGGCGTGCGTCGACATGGCCAAGGATTGGCGTACTGACCGCTATCTGCGGCGTCTCGAAGCCATGATGATCGTCGCCGACCGCAATGTCAGTCTGGTGCTCACCGGCACTGGCGATGTGCTGGAACCGGAGCGCGGCGTCATTGCCATCGGCTCGGGCGGCAACTATGCCCTGGCCGCCGCGCGGGCGCTGATCGACATGGACCTCGACGCCGAAGCTATCGCCCGCAAGGCCATGGCGATTGCCGCCGAAATCTGCGTTTACACCAACAGCAATGTCACGCTGGAAAGCCTGTCATGAACGGCAGAATTTCGGCCGGAGACCTCGACGCTGTGGTGGCGGCTGCCGGTGCCGTCGTCCCGTTGCTCCCGCTGATGCCTGCCGCCATCATACGCGCGGTTCCGCCCGCTTCCTGATCCCAGAGGTTTCCATGACCGAACTCACCCCCCGCGAGATCGTTTCCGAACTCGACCGCCATATCGTCGGCCAGACCGATGCCAAGCGCGCCGTGGCCATCGCGCTGCGCAACCGCTGGCGCCGCAAGCAATTGCAGGGACCGATGCGCGAAGAGGTCATGCCCAAGAATATCCTAATGATCGGGCCGACTGGCGTCGGCAAAACTGAAATCGCCCGGCGTCTCGCCAAGCTCGCCAACGCGCCATTCCTGAAAGTTGAAGCCACCAAGTTCACCGAGGTAGGCTACGTTGGCCGCGATGTCGACCAGATCATCCGCGATTTGGTGGAACAGGGGATTGCCATGGTGAAGGCGGCGAAGCGCAAGGATGTGGAAGCCCAGGCCCATGTCAACGCCGAGAGCCGTGTCATCGACGTACTGGTCGGCGCCAATGCCTCCGAGACGACACGCGAGGCCTTCCGCAAGAAACTGCGCTCGGGTGAAATGGACGACAAGGAAATCGAAATCCAGGTGTCGGACACGGGAGGCATGCCCAATTTCGAGATTCCCGGAATGCCGGGTTCATCGGCCAGTGTCATCAATCTCTCCGACATGCTGGGCAAGGCACTGGGCGGCCGCACCAAGAGCCGCCGCATGAGCGTGCGCGCCAGCTATGAGTATCTGTTGGCGGAGGAATCCGACAAACTGCTTGACCAGGAGCAGATCGTTCAGGATGCCATCGAGGCTGTCGAAAACAATGGCATCGTGTTTCTCGACGAGATCGACAAGATCTGTGCCCGTTCGGAACGGCAAGGAGCGGATGTCAGCCGCGAAGGCGTGCAGCGCGACCTTCTGCCGCTCATTGAGGGCACCACGGTTTCGACCAAGCATGGCGCCGTCAAAACCGATCATATTCTGTTCATCGCATCGGGTGCTTTTCACACTGCCAAGCCATCCGACCTGCTTCCGGAATTGCAGGGGCGGTTGCCGATCCGCGTCGAGCTTAAGGCACTTGGCCGCGAGGACTTCGAACGCATTCTCACCGAACCCGAGGCGAGTCTCCTCAAGCAATACGTCGCCCTGCTGGCAACCGAGGGCGTGACGCTCGACTTCACCGGTGACGGCGTGTCGGCCATCGCCCGCATCGCGGCTGAGACCAATGCGTCGATAGAGAACATCGGTGCCAGGCGCCTGCAGACGGTGATGGAGCGGGTTCTCGACGAGATCAGCTACGGCGCGACCGACCGGTCCGGCGAGACCGAGACGGTTGATGCCGTCTATGTCGAAAAACATGTGGGCGATCTGGCGAAGAACGCCGACCTTTCCAAATTCATCCTTTGAGACGTTGCCTGTGCCGGTCAAGCGTTGACATGATTTGCTCAAGAGCCGCCACGTCCAGTTTGCCGATGTCGTCGGCCAGGCGGTTAGCCAATTCCGTCGCTTTGGGATCGAGGCCCGATGTGTCGATGGTAATGCGCGGATGCGAAATACGCGCCAGCCTGACCACTTCTTCGGCCTCGTCCCAGATGATGTTGAAGTAGGAAATGATGCGCTGGATCAGGTGCCAGCCCGGCCTGCCGCGCTTGCCATGTTCCAGGGCCGAGAGATAAGCCGACGATACGCCAATGGCGGAGGCCATCTGTTTCAGGGTCACGCCGCGTTCGCCGCGCAGTTTGCGCATTCTCTCGCCGAAGGGGGTCATCGATCGGGCCGCTGCCTTCTGATCTTGACGTAGAATGCGCCACCGCCGCCGTGCTTGGGATGAGCTGGCTGGAAACCCGAAACCAGTGAACGGAACTCATGTTCGTGGAGCCACTCAGGCACGTGCCGGCGCAAGCGTCCCTGGCGCTCCGGCGCATGAAAATGTGCGGCACCATGCAGGGTGTGGCGGGCATAGGGTGAATCGCCCTTGCCGGTTATCACCAGCACGACGCGCGTGCCTTCCAGATAACATTGCCGCAGGAAGCCCAACAGCTTGACGCGCGCCATCTCGATGCCGGTGCCGTGCAGATCGATGCGGCGTTCGATTTCGACGTTGCCGCGCATCATGCGCTGGGTGGTGCGGCGGTCAAAGCCGGTGATGGCGGGCGGATGCAGCGGCGATGGCCGGGGTACATGAACATGTATCTGCGATGGCAGTACCGCGAGCCTGGCAATTTCCACCAGCGGTTTGGCGGCCAGCGTCTGTTTCCGGACTGCCTGATGATGCAACGGTTTCACCGACTTTGCCACTTCGGACCACAGTTCAAAGTCGGGCGGCTTGCGGCTCATCGGGCGCCCGGAATGAGTTCAGCCATTTGATTCGGAAGCAGAACAATCATCGTGCCCGGGCTTTTCAGATGTCCGGCGATGAAGGCAGCCTCGCTGCCGTGACCACAGAAGATGTCGCCACGCGCATAGCCGCGGATGGCCGAGCCCGTGTCATGGGCAATAAGCAAATGGCGGAAGGGCTGACTCTCGCCATGTGGGCTTTCCTGCCGGCGCGTATCGACCCAGACAGGCGTGCCGAACATCCAAAGCTCCCGGTCGATGGCCAGACTTCGTCCCGGCGTTAAAGTAACCTTCTGCGCGCCGGGTGGGCCAAGTGCCGGGTCCAAGCCCTCCATTTCACGAAAAAAAACATAAGACCGGTTGTGCCACATCAGCTCACGAGCCGCCGCTGGATGCAGACTCATCCAATCGCGAATCGATTGCATCGAGACTTCCTCTTGAGACAGGAGGCCGCGACTGACAAGAATGCCCCCAATTGCCGTGTAGGGATGGCCGGACTTGGCGGCAAAACCCAGCCTCACGACACTTCCATCCGGAAGACGGATACGGCCCGACCCCTGGACCTGCATGAAAAACAAGTCGGCCCAATCCTTCAGCCAGACAATCTCCAGCCCCCGGCCAGCGAGTGCGCCGTCGTCGATTTCCCGGCGGGTGAAATAGTCCCGGGGCTTGGAGTCAACCAGCCGGCCGAATTTCAGTCCGGTTGCTGCCTGCTCCGAATCGTTGAAGGCGGCGAGGTCATCGGGCGCCCGCAAGACTGGTGCTACATAAATATCAGATTTCTGGCGGCTGCCATCTGCCTCCGGCTCGTAGTATCCGGTAAACAATCCTTCCGGCCTGAGCGGATCGGCGACCAGATACGGGACAAAACTTGATTCGAAGAATGCTCTTCCATCGGCTGTTGAATTTGCCAGCTCGCAAAGCGAGACCCAATCGCGTCTTTCCCCGCCAAACCGGACAGGCCGTTCAAATCCAGAGCCTTTCCGCAGAATTTCTGCAGCGGAATTCCGAAAGGCCAGCAGCGCGGCGTCGTGGTCATCTTCATTCCATCCCGGAATATCACGGAACGCGATGCGCGAGAGGATTTTGCTGTCCGGATTGGTCATCGCGGCGATAGGCGTTAAGACTATATAGACGTATCAGGCTGGGTCTTCGGTCGAGATCAGTTTCCAGTTGGGGTCACGCGAACCGAGATCGCGCTCGAAGGTCCACACGTCGGTTATCTCCTTGATCAGTTTGGGATCACCCTCGATCAGCGCGCCATCCTTCGCATAGGTTGCCGAAATCAGTTCGCTGACGAAGCGCATGGTAATGACCGCCCGTTTGTCTTGCGCCGAAGCCTGGACAATGGCCGCCTTGTCGATGCCGACGAAACGGGATTCGACCTTCTGCCCCGCCTGCTCGCGTTCGGCGATGGCTTGCGAAAATCCATCAAAAACCTGTTTCGAGAGCAGGGGCTTGAGTGCCACCTGGTCGCCCCGCGCAAAGGCTTCGATGATCATCTCATATGCCAGCTTCGCGCCATCGACGAAGGCATTTGGATTGAAATTCCCGTCGTCCGCCGCAATTTGCTCAATTCCCAAGGCGGCAGCCGATCCGGCTTCGGCAAAGCCTGTCCAGATCGGCTTGACGTCCTCCTCCACGGCTTTCTCCGGCGGTTCCGCCTTTGTGTCATCTTTCGGAAAACGCAGGACTTTGCCGGTTTCCGCCTCGGGCTTGGGTGGTGCATAGGGTTCGGCCGGCGGGCGCTCGTTGCCTGTCCGCATCCCCAAAACGGAGCGCAGGCGCCAGAAAACCACGACAGCGATGGCGAGAAGCAGCAGATTCAGCGGGTCAAATGCCATTGTCCGTCCTAGAGCTTACATCAATCGCAAGGGAACAAAGGGGTTTGCAGCCTTGGCAGGAGCGTTCCTATATATAGGCCAAGACCGTCAAGGTCCAAGCTGAAAGGTTCCAGACAATTCCTCCCCTGTTGCGATATTTTCCGGCCATTGTCATGGGCGGGTTTCTCCTTGAGATCGCCTCCCTGATCTGGGTTGGTGCCCGGCTTGGCGTGGTGACAACGCTGCTTCTGGTAATTGCCGGAGCATTCATTGGCACATCACTGATTCGCAAGTCCGGTTTGGGCCTTGTCTCGGGACTGAACGCCGCAAGGGGCGATACCAATGCGCAAATGGCGCGTGCCGGACGGGTATTCTTGCTCTTCCTTTCGGGATTGCTGTTCATCTCTCCCGGTTTCTTCTCCGATGTAGTGGCCGCCCTGCTTCTGCTGCCGCCGGCGCAGAAATGGCTTGCTTCGCATCTGACCGGTCGTTTCCCACCGGGGCCGGGCCAGCGCGGCACGACCGGAATCTATATCGAGGGTGAAGCCGTTGAAATTAACAGCGAGGATGAAACACGGCGGTGACGAGTATTGCGACGAACCGGGCGTCATGTTAGCCATCTCCGGACAATTTTCACGAGGCCGACAAAATGACCAAGACTCCAAAACCCGCCGCCAAAAAGGAAGCCCCCGCCTCGAAAAACGGAGGCGCGGTGGAACCAGACAAAAAGTTGGCGGCCGTTGCCAGCACTCCGGCGGCGAGCAGCATCAATCTTCAGGCCCCGCCGCAGCCGCAGCCCGGCGCCCAGCCGTCGATGCGCATTCTTGGCCAGTATCTCAAGGATCTGAGCTTCGAAAACCCCAACGCGCCGCAGTCGCTGGCGCCGCAGCAGATCCAGCCAGACATCAATATTTCGGTCAACGTGAATGCCAAGAACCTGGCGCCGACCGACTATGAGGTCGAGATCCATCTTGATGCCAAGGCGACCGTCGAGGGCAAGGTGGTTTTTGCCGCCGAGCTGATCTATGCTGGCGCCTTCAGGCTTGAGAATTTTCCGGCCAACTTGCTTCACCCTGCCGTGCTGATCGAATGTCCGCGCATGCTTTTCCCCTTCGCCCGGCAAATTCTGGCCGATGCGACGCGCAATGGCGGGTTTCCTCCGCTGATGCTCGATCCGATCGACTTCGCGGGCATGTATCAGAAACGCCTGCAGCAACCGGCAGCCGCCAAGGCATAGTTAGCCTTCAATCGGATTTCCACAGACTCTGGCCGCCCAGACCGGTGATGAAGCGCTCATGCTCCAGCCGGTCTTCCGGCGTCAGGCGGCTGGCGAGTGGGGCAGGCCTGGCGCGAAGCGTGAACGACGCCGAATTCTGAACGGCTTTGACAGTGCTTGCCGTAGTCAGCGTCAATGCGGTTTGGCGTCCGCCAACGAGTTCGAGATAGACTTCCGCCAGGAGTTCGGAATCAAGTAGAGCTCCGTGCCTGGTCCGTTTCGAATTGTCGATGCCATATCTGCGGCACAATGCGTCGAGACTGTTTGGCCCCGAAGGATGCTTTTGACGCGCCAGAAGCAGCGTGTCGATGACGCGCTCTGGCCCGATAGCCGGTCTGCCCAAAGCGCCCATTTCAGCATTGATGAAGCCCATGTCGAAGCTGGCGTTGTGAATCACCAGAACCGAGTCGGCGATGAAATCCTCGAAAGATTGGACAATGGCATGGAATGCCGGCTTGTCGCGCAGGAAGGCGGTGCTCAGTCCATGAATCGCTTCAGCCTCGGACGGCATGTCGCGTTGCGGGTTGATATAGACATGGTAGGTCCGGCCGGTCGGGATATGATTGAGAAGCTCGAGTGCTCCGATTTCGGCGATCCGATGCCCGGCCCGGGGATCGAGTCCGGTCGTTTCGGTGTCAAGTATAATTTCCCGTATCATGTTACCCCGGTCTTTGATTTGACGTCGCGAACAATGGCACGAACAGCGTCCAAGGCCTTGTCGAACCCTCTCGATGTATCGATTATGTAATCCGCTTTGGCGCGCTTTTCAGCATCAGGCACCTGCCGTGACAGGATATAATCCAGTTTTTCGGCCGTCATGCCGGGCCGCGCCATGGCGCGCTGGCGCTGAATCTCCAGCGGGGCGGAGACAACGACAATGGCATCGAAATCTGATCCACGCCCTGTCTCAAAGAGAAGCGGAATATCGATCACCACGATGTCGTGTCCTTCCGCCTTGCAGCGCTCGATGAACTCCACCTGGGACCGCCTGATAGCCGGGTGGACAATGGCCTGAATGGTTTCAAGTCCGCTTTGATGATCCATCAGGTAACTCGAAAGTTCCTTGCGGTCGACGTGTCCGTCCTTCACAGTAGCTGGCGCCACTGCGGCGATTTTGCCGATGACCTCGCTATCGTCGCTATAGATGCGGTGGACTTCCGCATCGCTGTCGAACACGGGGATGCCAAGTGACCGGAACATCTTGGCCGTTTCGGTCTTGCCCATGGCGATTGATCCGGTGAGGCCAATGACAATCACGGCACGTATCCCGGATCAACATCCCTGGCCACCAGTTCATAAAGTTCCCTAGTGACTTCTGGTCTTTCGCCAAACCACAATTCAAAACCGCGGACGGCCTGGTGCAGAAGCATGCCGAGGCCTGGTATCGTTACGTTTCCACGCCGTGCGGCCTGTTCGAGCAGCGGTGTGACAAGCGGCGAGTAGACAATGTCCGCAACCGCAGCATCTTGAGCGAGATGTTTCAGATCGATATCGAGCGGGGGTTGACTGCCCATGCCGAGTGACGTCGTATTGATCAACAGGGATATTTCTGAAATGTGGGAATTCCTGTGCTCCCATTTATGAGGAACTACCAACTTTCCAAATCGATCACGCAATGCGTTGGCCTTTTCAACGGTACGATTGAATACCGCGATTTCGGAAGCGCCTTCATCGAGGAGTGCGCCGATGATTGCCATGGCGGAACCGCCTGCGCCAAGAATTGCAACCCTGGCATTTGACAGTGCAAGCCTTGGCGCCGTGGCCTTGGCATTGGCAATGAAACCCTCGCCGTCCGTATTGGTGGCATGCAGCCGGGCACCGGAAACGTAGAGAGTGTTTGCGGCACCAACGCGTTCGGCGCGCTCATCACGGCTGGTTACAAGACTGTAGACGGTCTCCTTGTGCGGAATGGTGACGTTGCAACCAGAATATCCGGCGTCTTGAAGACTATCGATGAAACCCGGCAAGTCCTGGGGCTGCACGGGAACGATCCCATAGTTTCCGGAGATTCCGTACTGCTTCAGCCAGAAGTTATGAATGAGCGGCGACCGTGAGTGGGATATCGGCCAGCCAATGACGCAGGCGGTTTTCATTGCGGTATCTCATTCACCGAGCGCAGGAAGGACAGCAACGGCAATAGAGGCAAGCCGAGAATCGTGGAGTGATCGCCGGTGATTTTTTCGAACAACTGAATTCCCCGTGACTCGATCTTGTAGCCACCGACGGAGCTGAGGCAGTCCGTCCCGACGGCATCGAGATAATCGTCGAGAAATTCGTCGCTGAAATTCCTCATCGTCAAAGTGGCGGTGCCGGTGTGGGCCCAGATAAGATTGCCAGCCAAAACACAGCACACGGAGGAAACAAGAGCGTGGTCCTTGCCTCTGAGGTCCGTCAATTGCTGGCGGCAATTCTCACGCGATGTTGGTTTGGAGAAGACTCTGTTCTGAAAGGAAAGAACCTGATCGGCACCGATGACGATATCGTTTGGATGGCGGGCTGAAACACTTTGCGCCTTGGCTTCAGCCAAGTGCCGCGCGGTCTGCGCTGGCGTCCATGACGGGTTAGCGGCCATCAGAGCGCGCTCGTCTACCCTGGAATCGGTTGCCGAAAGTGAGAGGCCGCAATCAAGCAGGAGCTTCAGCCTGGTTGGACTTGTCGAGGCGAGACGGATGGTCATCGAGTTGAGGATTTCTGGTGATCGGTGAGGAGATTAATGATCGAGGCGGCTGTCTCTTCGACGGAACGCCGGGTCACGTCGATCAGCGGCCAGTCATTGTCGGCACATATTTTTTTCATCTGGAGAATCTCCGCGGTGATATGGCGCGGATCGGCATAGTCAGAACTTCGCGCTTCATTGAGGGCCAGTAATCGATGCCGGCGTATCTGGGCGATACGATCGGCCGATGCGGTGAGGCCAACGATGATCGGGTGTTTCATATCGCCAAGACCGTTGGGGAGAGACGCGCCGGGAACAACCGGGATATTGGCGGCCTTGATGCCGCGCTGCGCCAGATAAATGGAAGTCGGTGTCTTCGACGTCCGGCTTATGCCCAATATGATCACATCAGCCTTGTCCAGGCCCGCAGCATTCTGGCCATCGTCGTGGACCATGGCAAAATTGACCGCTTCGATGCGCCGGAAGTAATCGGCATTCAGCACATGTTGACCGCCGATCAACGGTGTTGACTGGGCGTTGAGATATTGCGCCAGGCTGGCGATGACGGGATCAAGAATCGAAATGCAGGGAAGCGACAGGGTGTTGCAGCGCGCCTCAAGCTGTTGGCGCAACTCGGGTGCGATGATGGTGAACAATACGATTCCCGGTTCGCGCTCGATGTCCTCCAGGACACGATTGAGCTGTTTGGGCGTGCGGATCAGCGCATAGATATGTTCGATCGGCCGGTATTCGGCATATTGCGCGGTAGCGGCGCGGGCCACGGTATTAAGGGTTTCGCCGGTTGCATCGGAAATGAGATGCATGTGGAAGTAGCGTTGTTTGGTCCGTTGTGACATGGGAGAGCCTGTGGAAGGTTTGTGGAGATTGTAGCATGCTGCCTGTCCCGCCGGAAATTCGGCGGTTCCCTGGCCGGACTTATTCACAGTTGCTAATCAGAGTTGGAACTGCGGGATTTAACGGTGATTGCGGCGTCCTGTGGAGAAGTTTGGAGAAATGCCACGGTGGCACGGCACGAAGTTCTTAAGATATTGTTAAATTGTAGTAAAATATGAAGGTTTTTTTGGTGGATTCAGCACTTTCGAGTGTGGGATGGGTGATCTGTGGACGGCGGCAGGATTTATGGCTTATCCCGTTCCCGGGTGTTCTACTTCAACAAAAGAAGAATCTCTAAGATTATTAAGGTTTGAAGGACTGACATAATGAGCAAGGCATTGATGGACGTTCTGAGTGGTACGAACCCCCAGCGCAGGCCGGTTTGGTTCATGCGCCAGGCGGGGCGCTATCTGCCGGAGTATCGAGCTGTCCGCGAGAAAGCCGGGTCGTTTCTTGAACTCTGCTACAATCCGGAACTGGCCTGCGAGGTGACGCTTCAGCCCTTGCGGCGATTTGATCTGGATGGGGCTATTGTCTTTGCCGATATTCTGGTGGTGCCGCATGCCATGGGGCTTGGAGTCCGCTTTGAGGAGGGGGAGGGACCGGTGCTGGAAACGGTCAGGGATTTGGCGGCGGTGGCCCGGCTTCGGGCTGTCGATGAGAGCATTGAGTGTGCGAGTATCTATGAAACCGTGAAGCGGGTGCATGCGTCATTGCCGGAGAATGTGACGCTCATCGGTTTCTGTGGGGCGCCGTGGACGGTGGCGAGCTATATGATCGAGGGCCGCAGCTCGGACCGGGTGCTGGCAAGAGCGGCGGCCTCTGGCGGCGAAGATTGGTTTCAGCAGCTCATTGACCGGTTGGTGGCCGAGTCGGTCACCTACTTGTCCGGGCAGATCAGGGCGGGAGCCGAAGCCGTACAAATATTCGATTCATGGGCGGGGGAACTGACAGGCAGTCTGACGTTGCGCTATGTGATCGAACCATTGACGCGGATGGTGAAGGCCTTGAAGTCGTTGCATCCCGAGGTGCCGGTCATTGTTTTTGGCCGCGGGCTGGGAGTCCGCCACATTGATCTGGCAGCTAGCTGTGGCTGTGAGGCGGTGGGAATCGAGGCGGAGTTGCCGATGGGCTGGGCAGCAGGGAATCTTTCACGCAAGGTTGTGGTTCAGGGTAATCTTGACCCCCTGGCCCTGATGGCTCCCGAGACCATGATGTGCCGCGAAGTGGAAATGGTCGCCGGGGCAATTGATAAATCGCGGCATATTTTCAATCTAGGCCACGGAATAAGGCCGGGGACCGATCCGGCAAGGATCGCCAAGGTTATAGATACGATTCGCAGGTGGGACGCTTGATGGATCAGTATTATCTGTGGTTCAAGGCTGGCCACGTCGTTGCGGTGATCGCCTGGATGGCGGGATTGTTCTATCTGCCCCGGCTGTTTGTCTACCATGCCGATGCGGCCGTGGGTGGCGAGACATCGGAGGTGTTCAAGACGATGGAGCGGCGTCTGTTGCTGGCGATCATGAGACCTGCTGCCTTGGCAGCGCTGCTGCTTGGGGCGGTTTGCGTTGGGGCGGGTGGATGGACCGGGCCGGGCAATAATTGGCTGTGGGCGAAGCTCTTGCTGGTCGCGGCGCTGGCTGGGTTTCATGGGCTGCTGGAAATCCATACCAGGCAGTTTGCGCGCGATCTGCGGCGGAGGCCGTCGCGCTATTTCCGGGTGATCAACGAGATTCCTACCGTGCTGCTGCTGGGGATCGTCATATTGGCCGTGGTCAAGCCGTTTTGAAGTTTTGATTGGCGCTTGGGGCTGGAGTTGCTATATGGAGTTTCTCGCCGCTCCAAATCGCCTGCGGCGTGTCATGGAATTCTCCTCTTAGGGGTTGGCGGCCCGTTTCCCAGCAAACACATAGTGTAATTGATGACGAATATTTCTGAATTGAAGGAAGTCAAGCTTCAGGATTTGAAGCTTAAGTCCCCGGCTGAACTGGTGAGCTTGGCGGAAGAATTAGAGGTCGAGAACGCTAGCGCGTTGCGTAAGCAAGAGCTGATGTTTACGATCTTGAAGAATTTGGCGGCACGTGATGTCGAGATTATCGGCGAAGGTGTCGTGGAAGTCCTGCAGGACGGCTTTGGTTTTCTGCGCTCGCCGGATGCCAATTATCTGGCGGGGCCTGACGATATCTACGTCAGCCCGAGCCAGATCCGGAAGTTTACGCTGCGCACCGGAGATACGGTTGAAGGCCAGACCAGAAGCCCGAAGGACGGCGAGCGTTATTTCGCCCTGGTCAAGGTCAACACCATCAACTTTGAAGATCCCGAGAAGGCGCGCCACAAGGTTCATTTCGACAATCTGACGCCGCTCTATCCCGACAAGCGGCTGGAGATGGAAATTAGCGATCCGACGCGCAAGGATTTCTCGCCGCGGGTCATCGACATCGTCGCACCATTGGGCAAGGGCCAGCGTGGCCTGATCGTGGCGCCGCCGCGCACCGGCAAGACGGTGCTGCTCCAGAATATCGCGCATTCGATCAGCGCCAATCACCCGGAGTGCTATCTCATCGTGCTGTTGATCGATGAGCGGCCCGAAGAAGTGACCGACATGCGGCGCTCGGTGAAGGGCGAGGTCATCAGTTCGACATTCGACGAGCCAGCCGCACGCCATGTTCAGGTCGCCGAAATGGTGATTGAGAAGGCCAAGCGCCTGGTGGAGCATGGCCGGGACGTGGTCATACTTCTGGATTCGATCACGCGTCTAGGTAGGGCCTACAACACAGTCGTGCCGTCGTCCGGCAAAGTGCTGACCGGTGGTGTGGATGCCAATGCGCTACAGCGGCCCAAGCGGTTTTTTGGTGCTGCCAGAAATATTGAAGAGGGTGGTTCGCTGACGATCATCGCCACGGCGCTGATCGATACCGGCAGCCGCATGGACGAGGTGATTTTCGAAGAGT
Organism: Aestuariivirga sp.; assembly: GCA_046594125.1. Taxonomy (GTDB): domain Bacteria; phylum Pseudomonadota; class Alphaproteobacteria; order Rhizobiales; family Aestuariivirgaceae; genus Aestuariivirga. Next base: position 23,799 of record JBKJQD010000138.1, on the reverse strand, counting down.
TCAAGGGTACGGGCAATTCGGAAATCATTCTGGACCGCAAGGTTGCCGACAAGCGCGTCTTCCCGGCTATCGATATTCTGCGGTCTGGCACCCGCAAGGAAGAGTTGCTGGTCAAGCCTGACTTGTTGAAGAAGACCTACGTGTTGCGCCGGATCCTCAACCCGATGGGCACTGTCGATGCGGTCGAGTTCCTGTTGGACAAGCTGCGGCAGACGAAGACCAATGGGGACTTCTTCGATTCGATGAACGCCTGAGGTACGGGCTTGGCTCGTACTGACGGGTTTGGGCCACGGTGAACGATTCGGACTCGAAATGATATCGGCCGATACCATCTATGCCCTGTCGAGCGGTGGAGGTAGGGCCGGCATCGCGGTCGTTCGCATGTCAGGTCCGCGGTCTGGGCCGGTGTTGCGCGGCGTGGCATCGAAGTTTCCCGGTGTACGGGAGTTCGCCTTCGTCACATTCAAGATTCCGGGTGCTGGCGAAGTTATCGACCGGGGAGTGGCCGTTTGGTGCCCGGCTCCGAACTCCGCGACCGGAGAAGATATCGCGGAATTTCATGTCCACGGGAGTGAAGCAGTCCTCGCTGTCTTGTTTGAAGTGTTTTCCGGGTTCGATGGCGTGCGGCCCGCCGAGCCCGGCGAGTTTTCGCGGCGGGCTTATGCGAACGGGAAGATGGATCTCGTTGAGGTCGAGGGTCTGGCTGATTTGCTCGAGGCGCGCACCAGGAGCCAGTGGCGGCAGGCGATGGGCCAGTTTGATGGCCGTGCCAGTGCGGTCTTTGAAGATTGGCGGAACAGACTTATTTCATTGATTGCGCTGGTTGAGGCGTCGGTTGATTTCTCTGAGGAAGAGGGCGTTTCTGATTCCGCGGCGCAGGGCTTTTCGCATGAATTGGGCAGTCTGGTTCGCCTGATGGAGGATTCGCTTCGTCAGGGCGCGAACGCGCGAGCCATTCGTGAGGGTGTGAAGGTCGTGCTGGCCGGGAAGCCCAACACCGGGAAATCGTCGCTGCTGAACGCTCTGTCGCGGCGCGATGCGGCTATCGTGTCGGCCATACCGGGTACGACCCGCGATGTGATCGAAGTGCAAATCGATCTTGGTGGTATGCCGGTTCTGCTGGCGGACACGGCGGGATTGCGATCTGGGTCGGGTGACATCATTGAACAGTTGGGGATTGTGCGGACATACCGGGAAATCGGTCAAGCCGATGTTGTGGTTTGGGTGAGTTCTGACGACGTTGCTGAAAGTCATGCCGCCGATGACGGGGTGCTTGTTGACCTGTGGCTGAGAAACAAATCGGATTTGGTGGAAGCCGCTCGATCACCCCTATCCGGGGATGGAGGGGCGATGCTGGTTTCTGCGAAATCGGGTTTTGGCCTTGATGAGGTGGTTGACCGTCTGACAGGTCTTGTACAATCGAAGTTTGGTAGGGCCGAGCAGGCGGTGGTGGTCCGCGACCGGCAGCGCGTGGCGATAACCGATTCGATTCGGTACCTTAACGAATGTCAGGGCACGGACTTTCAGTATCCGGAGTTATTGGCGGCTCGGTTGCGAAGTTCCGCCGATTGTCTGGCGCGGATCACCGGGCGGATTGGCGTCGAGGATTGGCTGGGCGATATTTTCAGCCGCTTCTGCATTGGAAAATAGCGACTGTTTCACGTGAAACAGTCTGAGGCTTTGACCGAATTCATGCTTTGAACTATGAGACGCCCATGAACAATCACTTTGATATCATTGTCGTTGGTGGCGGACATGCTGGTGTGGAAGCGGCCAGTGCTTCGGCGCGCGTGGGCGCGCGGACGGTTCTGCTTACCAACTCTTTTGCAACTATCGGCGAGATGTCGTGCAATCCGGCAATCGGTGGATTGGGAAAAGGCCATCTCGTCCGGGAGATTGACGCACTCGATGGCTTGATGGGCCGCGTGGCGGACCGGGCCGGCATTCAGTTCCGGCTGCTCAACCGATCAAAGGGTCCGGCAGTGCGTGGACCTCGCGCCCAAGCGGATCGCGCTATTTACCGGTCGACAATGCAGGACGAGATTCGCGGTCACGCCAATCTTACGGTGATCGAAGCTTCGGCCACCGGGCTTCACATGACGGGTGGTCGCCTCGCCGGTATCGTCTGTGGTGATGGACGGGTGATCCATGCTGGCGCAGTGGTGTTGACGACCGGGACCTTCCTCAACGGACTGATCCATATTGGCGAACAGAAGATACCGGCTGGCAGGTATGGTGAGCCTCCAGCCACAGGTATCTCGGACGAGCTTGCCGCACTTGGTCTCAAGCTGGGACGGCTGAAAACCGGAACGCCAGCACGGCTTGATGGCACGTCTATTGCCTGGCATCTGCTGGAAGAGCAGAAGGGTGACGATCAGCCGGTGCCGTTTTCGGTTCTCACCCGGGCGATCACCACGCCACAGGTTTCGTGCTTCATCACGCATACGACGCCCGCAACCCACCAGATCATTGCCGAAAACCTGCACCGTTCGCCGATGTACTCGGGCCAGATCGAAGGTGTTGGTCCGCGCTATTGCCCATCCATCGAAGACAAGATCAACCGTTTCGCTGACCGGAGTTCGCATCAGATATTTCTGGAGCCGGAGGGATTGGACGACAATACGATCTATCCGAATGGTATCTCGACGTCGCTGCCAATTGACGTTCAGGATGCGTTTCTCCGGAGCATACCCGGGCTCGAAAATGTGGTGGTCAAGCGCTGGGGTTATGCCATCGAGTATGACCATATCGATCCACGCGAATTGTTGGCGAGCCTCGAAGTGAAGCGCGTGCCGAACCTTTTTCTGGCGGGGCAGATCAACGGCACCACGGGCTACGAGGAAGCGGCAGCCCAGGGTCTGATTGCCGGCCTCAATGCGGCGCGCAAGGTGGCGGGCATGGACCCGGTCATACTGGACCGCGCCATGGCTTACATGGGTGTGATGATCGATGATCTCGTCACTCGTGGCGTGAGCGAGCCCTATCGGATGTTCACCTCCAGGGCCGAGTACCGGCTGTCGCTCCGGGCGGACAATGCTGACGAGCGATTGACCGGGCTTGGCATGGACCTCGGCTTGGTAGGGCCGGAACGGGGCCAGCTTCACCAGCGGCGCATGGAAGTACTGTCCGACGCGCGGACCAAGGTCAGGGCGCTTGGTTTGACATCGTCGCAGGCGGCGAAGCTTGGGCTCAAGGTGAACCAGGACGGAATTCGCCGGTCGGCCCATGATCTCATGGCCATGCGCGAAATCGGTTATGCCGGCGTTTGTGCGGTATGGCCGGAACTGCAATCGTTTCCGGTTTTCGTTGTCGACGCGCTTGAGGCTGATGCCCTTTATCAGGGTTATCTGCAGCGGCAGGATGCCGAGATCGCGGCTTTGCGGAAGGAAGAGGATTTGCGGCTGCCATCCGGATTGCCCTATGGGGCGATGCCGAGCTTGTCGGCGGAACTCCGGCAGAAACTGCTTCGTGTTCAGCCCGCAACTCTGGCTCAAGCGTCACGGATCGATGGCATGACGCCGGCGGCCCTTGCTATCCTCCTGTCTCACGTCAAGCGTCAAGAGCGGCGGGAAACGGCCTGACCAATGCCCGATGTGGACTTCGGCGCTTTGCTGTCCCCTTGCAATGTTTCACGTGAATCATTGCGCGGCCTTCAGGACTATGTGTCGCTGCTGCTGACCTGGCAGGCTCGCATCAACCTGATTGGGCCATCGACGGTCGAGACCTTATGGACGCGCCATATCCTCGACGCGGTGCAGTTGCTCCCCCTCCTTCCCGCCAATGCCAGGGTGCTGGCCGACCTGGGTTCGGGCGGGGGAATACCGGGTTTGGTGGTGGCCATTGCCGGGGGTTATGAGGTTCATCTTTACGAGAGCAATGGCAAGAAAATTGCCTTTCTGCGGGAAGCCATCCGCAGGACCGGCGCCAAGGCTTTTGTTCATCAGGTTCGTCTGGAAAGACTTGCGGACGCCACCCTGCCAACGGTCGATGCGGTTATCGCGCGGGCGCTCGCACCCTTGGAGACGCTTCTCGTCTATGCCGAGCCCTTTATGGCGAAGGGCGTCCCGGCATTTTTTCACAAGGGACTGGATATTGATAGCGAATTGACCGCCGCCTCCAAATGCTGGAAAATCAATTCGATCAAACACCCGAGCCTCTCTGATTCGCGGGGCGTGATTCTCGAGGTGAAGGAGGCCATTCGTGTCAGAAGCTAGGTTTGGTTTGGGCGATGCTGCGTCGCCCCGCATTCTGGCCGTGGCCAACCAGAAGGGTGGCGTGGGCAAGACCACGACAGCGATCAATCTCGGCACGGCTTTGGCGGCCGTGGGTGAGGATGTTCTTATCATCGATCTGGACCCGCAAGGCAACGCCAGTACGGGCCTCGGTATTGCCCGGCGTGGCGGCCAGAAGTCGACCTATCATGTCCTGATGGGTGAAGCGCGTCTGGGCGACGTGATTATCGAATCGGGTATTCCCCGGCTGCACTGTGCCCCTTCGACCATGGATCTCCTGGGCGCCGAGCTTGAGCTGGCGGCCATTGACCGCAAGACCTACCGGCTGGCCGATGCCATCCGGACCATGGCAGACTTGAGAGATCCGCGGAGGACTTACAGCTATATTCTGGTCGACTGTCCGCCATCACTCAACCTGCTGACGATCAATTCGCTCTCGGCGGCGGATGCGATCCTGGTGCCCTTGCAGTGCGAGTTTTTCGCGCTGGAAGGTCTCAGCCAGTTGTTGAAGACGGTGGATCGCGTGAAGGCCAATCTCAATCCCCGCCTGTCGATACAAGGTGTGGTACTCACGATGTTCGACCGGAGGAACAGTCTTTCGGAGCAGGTGGCGGCGGATGTCCGCAGTGTGCTGGGTGACAAGGTCTATCAAACTGTCATACCACGCAACGTCAGGGTTTCTGAAGCCCCGTCCTACGGAAAGCCGGTTTTGCTTTACGACAATGCCTGCATGGGCTCACAGGCCTATATCCGGCTGGCCTCGGAAGTGATTCGGCGTGAACGGGATCTGCGGGCCGCCTGAACGATTCGCTACCGGAATGATATCAAGAACGGCCCGGACGGGTGGATTGAATGCGGAGACGATCAAGATGATGCAAGCCCAGAAGAACAGACTAGGCCGCGGGCTTGCGGCCCTCATTGGCGACGACACCAGTGAAGAGGCCGTGGTGCAAGATGTCCGCACTTTGCGGCATATGCCAATCGAACTCATTCATGCCAGCCCCAACAATCCGCGCAAGCATTTTCCCGATGGAGATCTGGATGAACTGGCTCACTCGATCAAGGCGAAAGGCCTTCTGCAGCCAATAGTGGTACGCCCGAGGGATGGCGGCGAGTATGAAATTGTTGCCGGCGAAAGGCGCTGGCGGGCCTCGCAGCGGGCGGGCATCCATGACGTCCCGGTGCTGATCCGCGAATTCAGCGATGGCGAGGCGCTGGAAATCGCCCTCATCGAAAATATCCAGCGCTCCGACCTCAATCCGCTGGAAGAGGCCAGGGCCTACGGGCTCCTGCTCGAGCAGTTCAGCTATACGCAGCAGCAATTGGCAGAATCGGTGGGCAAGTCGCGCAGCCATATTTCCAATACGCTGCGGCTGCTCACTCTGCCCGATTCAGTACGGCAACAGATCGAAACGGGTCAGCTGACCGCCGGCCATGCGCGAGCCCTGGTGGCAACCGATTCGCCTGCGAAACTAGCGGAACAGATCATCAACCTCGGTCTTTCCGTCCGCGAAACGGAAACCTTGGCGCGGCAGTCATCTCCCATGAGGGCTGCAAAGAACCCTGGAGCGGACAAGGACCCGGATACCAAGGCCCTGGAGCGCACACTGTCGGAGGCGGTAGGGCTGAAGGTGGAAATCAGCCATACTGGCCCTACCGGTGGACTGCTGAAAATCAGCTACAAGACCCTTGAGCAGCTCGAAGATGTCTGCCGGAGACTACAGACAACGCCGCAATAGCCTTGCTCTTTTGAAATCAATGCCGGAAATGCCTGAAGCCGGTGAAGACCATGGCAATCCCCGCCTCGTCGGCGACGCGGATAACTTCATCATCCTTGATCGAGCCACCGGGCTGAATTACGGCTGTTGCTCCCGCTTCGATGGCCTGAAGCAAACCGTCGGCAAACGGGAAGAACGCGTCGGACGCAACCACGGAACCTTTCGCCAGCGCAACACCGCCCAGGGCCGCGTCGGCGCTCTTGCGTGCTGCAATCCGCGCGGAATCGACCCGCGACATCTGACCGGCCCCGATGCCGACCGTGGCGCCATCTTTGGCGTAAACGATGGCATTCGACTTGACGTGCTTGGCGACGCGGAAAGCAAAGCGCAGATCGGCCAGCTCCCGCGCATCAGGCGGGCGGCGTGTCACCACCTTCAAATCCATATCATCGACGGAAACATCGTCACGCGTCTGAAGCAGAAAGCCGCCGCTGACGGTTTTCAGGACGCGGGCCGTAGACTTGCGTAAGGCCGATGCATCGGACAGCAGCAATCGCAGATTTTTCTTTCCAGCCACCAGTGCCACCGCGTCGGGATCGGCGGAAGGGGCGACGATCACCTCGGTAAACAACGCGATGATCTCCGCGGCTGTCGCCGTATCGAGCGGCCGGTTGAGCGCCACGATGCCGCCGAACGCACTGACGGGATCGCAGGCGAGTGCCTTGCGATAGGCGTCCAGCAAACTGCCGCCGACAGCAACGCCGCAGGGGTTGGCGTGCTTGACAATGACACAGGCGGCGCCCTCGCCCGGATCGAATTCGGACAAACACTCGAGCGCCGCGTCGGTGTCGTTCAGATTATTATAAGAAAGTTGCTTGCCCTGAAGCTGCCGGGCCGTGGCAATGCCCGGCGGCTGTCCGGGCCAGCCATAAAGTGCCGCCGATTGATGCGGATTTTCACCATAGCGCAGTTGCTGGATGCGCTGTCCGGAGAACACGATGTCCGGCGGAAATGGATCATGCATTTCGCTGGCGAACCACTGCGCAATCGCCGCGTCATAGGCAGATGTGCGGCTGAAGGCCTTGGCGGCAAGCCAACGGCGCGTCGGCAGCGTGGTGCCGCCATCGCCGTCCTGCATTTCCCCGAGAACTTTGTCATAGTCTAGCGGGTCAACAACGACGGTCACGTCCCGATGGTTCTTGGCCGCAGCCCTGATCATGGCCGGTCCACCGACGTCGATATTCTCGATGATTTCATCCCAACCCGCACCGCGGGCCACGGTCTCGGCAAAGGGATAGAGATTGACCACCAGCATGTCGATGTTGGCAATGCCGTTCTCAGCCTGGGCTCTGACATGACCGGCGTCATCGCGCACGGCGAGCAGACCACCATGAATTTTCGGATGAAGAGTCTTCACCCGGCCATCCATGATCTCCGGAAAGCCAGTGACACTGGCCACGTCCATGACCGCGATGCCTTCAGCCAGCAGGCCCTTTGCGGTGCCACCCGTCGAGATGATTTCAATGCCGAGGGCGGCCAAACCGCGAGCCAAAGCGATGACCCCGGTCTTGTCCGATACTGAAATCAGTGCCCGGCGTATGGCCATTGTGATCAACCTTTCCGCTTCAATCGTGCGGCAAAGAACCCGTCTAGTCCGGATTTTGCTCCTATTGTCATGCAGGGCAATGTTCTGAGATAGCCTTCAACGGTTACGAAATTCGACTCGAAACCATCTTCGACTGGCCGTACCGGTGTTAGTTCGAAATCCATACCAAATGCGCTGAGAAAACCATCAATCTGTTTCTCGCCTTCCTCGATTTCCAGCGAACAGGTGCAATAGATCAACAATCCCCCCGGCCGCACCAGACGTGCCGCAGCCTTCAGCATCCGCGTCTGCAGCTTGACCAGCGGACCGATATCCAGTCCGTCGCGGATATAGGGCAATTCGGGATGGCGCCGCAACGTGCCGGTCGCCGAACATGGCGCATCGAGAACAACGCCATCAAATTGGCCGGGCATGTCGAGGGCGAGTGCATCGGCGGCGATGACATTGGCCTTGAATTTCTGGCGCTCCAGATTCTCGCGCAGCCGATCGAGCCGCTCGTCGGACAGGTCAACCGCGGTAACGTCGGCTCCGGCGGCACAGAGCTGCATCGTCTTGCCGCCGGGCGCCGCGCAGAGATCAATGACCTTCTGTCCAGCGACATCGCCGAGCAGACGAACCGGCAGGGCAGAGGCCGCATCCTGTATCCACCAGCCTCCCCCGGAGTAGCCCGGCAACTCATCCACGGGGCCGGCGCCCAAGGGCAGACGAATGCTGCCACCCGGAAGAAGCGTACCGCCGAGCCGCACCGACCATTCGAGCGGTAGACTCGCCACCGACACGTCAAGCTGAGGTTCGACCAGATGTGAAGCAGCGATCAACCGCGCTTGCTCTTCGCCATGGCTTCGCACCCACCTTTGCCACAACCAGTCCGGTGTGTTGAGAACCGCGCCATCCAAAGTTTCGAGCCGCTCCCGGCCCTTCTCCGCCACACGCCGGAGAACGGCATTCACCAGTCCGGTAAAATGAGCAGCACCACGGTCAAGCCGCGCCAGACTGACGCATAGATCAATCGCCGCATGGGGTGCCACGTCCAAGAACAGGAGCTGTGCGATGCCGATGAAAAAAACCAGCAGCGTCAAACCCGACTTGCGCGGCAAGGGCTTCGGCATGAAGGAAACCAGAACCGCATCAATCTCGCCCTTGTGACGCAGAACCGACAGAACGATGGCCGAGGCGAAGGCGCGATCTCGCGGCTCCAGTGTTCGGGCAATTTTCGAAGCGGCGAGCCCCTCCTCGAACAGGGATTTCCGGACGAGGATACCTTCGAGAATTTCCAGCGCGGCTTGCCGGACAGCTAGTCCCTTGGCACTATCCCCACGGGCCACGGGCGCTCCGGGGCTCGGCCTGCCACGGGCCAGCGGCGCTTCCGGTACTGCCCATTTCTCGGGCCATGCCCTGCAAGGCGTCGATCCTGTTCTGCGTATCGGGATGGGTTGAAAACAGATTGTCCATGCGCTGGCCCGACAGGGGGTTGATGATGAAGAGGTGAGCGGTTGCCGGATTGGCCTCCGCCGCGGGATTTTCAATGTGATGCGCGGCGGCGGAGATTTTGGCAAGGGCCGATGCCAGAGCCAGCGGTTTTCCGGATATTTCGGCACCGGCGCGGTCGGCACCGTATTCGCGCGTCCGGCTTACTGCCATCTGTACGATCATGGCGGCAAGCGGAGCGAGGATCACCATCAGAATGGTCCCAATGGCACCAATAGGATTGTCGCGGTTGCGGCTGCCGCCAAAGAACATGCCGAAATTCGCCAGCATCGAAATGGCACCGGCAAAGGTCGCGGTGATGGTCATGACCAGAGTGTCGCGATGGCGGATATGGCCCAACTCATGGGCCATGACGCCGGCGATCTCGTCGCGGCTGAGCAGATCGAGCAGACCGGTCGTAGCGGCGACAGCGGCGTTCTCGGGATTGCGGCCCGTGGCAAAGGCATTGGGCTGCGGATTATCCATCACATAAACCTTGGGCATCGGCAGGTTTGCGCGCCGGGCAAGCTCCTCAATCAGGCCATAGAATTCCGGCGCCGACTGCCCGTCCACCTGGCGGGCGCCATGCATGCGCAGTACCATCTTGTCGGCATTCCAATAGGCAAACACATTCATGCCAATGGCCACCACAAATGCGATGATCATGCCCTGCTCGCGGCCAAGCAGATAACCCACGGCGAGAAACAGGCCGGTCATGGCGGCCAGCAACAGACCGGTGCGCATGGTATTCATGGGACAGATTTCTCCTTGTTTCATCCCGCTTGAAACCACCATATGATGGCGGTCATGACATCCCGCAAGACCAGCGAACTGACACCAGAGGCCCAACGGGCGCTTGCAGAAGCGGAAGCACGGCGGCTGTCAAAACCCCACGCCGCCCTGCCCCTTGAGATTAACGGCCACAAGGGACTGGAGCCGACACGCTATGGCGACTGGGAGACCAAGGGCATCGCCAGCGACTTCTGATCCTCAGGCAAATCCCAACACGCGCCGAATGTCAGCCGGTGTCACGCCCTCTTCGCGCAAGACCCGCAGCGGCTTGCTGCTGGCACTCTTCGACAGCTTCTTGCCATCATCATCGCTCAGGAGCCGATGGTGATGATAGTGCGGCGTTGGAAGCCCGAGTAGGTTTTGCAGAAGCTGGTGAATCGAAGTCGGCGCCTCGAGGTCGCGGCCCCTCACCACATGGGTGATGCCCTGCAGAGCATCGTCAGTGACCACCGCCACATGGTAGCTGCTGCCGATATCCTTGCGCACCAGTACGACGTCACCCCAGGGGGATGGATCGAGACGCAGACCACCGCCCACCATGGCGGTTGCTGTGGTCATGTCGATCCTCATGGCGCGGTCCTTTCCTTCACCGACCCAGTCAAGGACAGTATGGCGCGGCAATGTCCGGCAGGCGCCATCATAGAGCGGCTGACCTTCGGGATCGTGCGGTCGATCAATTGAACGCAGTGCGAGATCATTGCGTGAGCAAAAACATGGATAGAGCAATCCGCGTTCTATCAGCTGCTCCTGCCGGGCGGCATAGTCGGCCAAATGTTCGCTTTGAAAGCGCACCGGCGTTTCCCAGTGCAGGCCGAGCCAAGCGAGGTCGGCGAGGGCTTTTGAAGCAAACTCCGGTTTGCAACGCAGCCTGTCGATGTCCTCGATGCGGATCAGGAAGCGGCCGCCCGCCTCTTCGGCCAAGCGCTCGTTCAGCAAGGCCGAATAGGCATGGCCGAGATGCAGCTCACCATTGGGACTGGGGGCAAATCTGAAGGCCGCAAGCGTCATGGCATGGTCTTGCTTCGCTCTGACAAAAAGGTCAAACTTTCTCATGACCGTTCTGGACAGCGAAGCGCAACTGGCGGAGGCAATTTTCCGTCTTGCCTTTATCGAGCCGCGATTCGGCGGAATCGTTGCGCGGCACGGCATTCCACCGCTGCGGCGCTCGGAGCCGGGCCTCAAGGGGCTGCTGCGCATCGTCACCGACCAGCTCATCTCGCTCAAGGCGGGCGAAGCCATCTGGCGCCGGATCGAGGCGGAGCTTCATCCCTTCGATGCCGGGATTATCGGCGGCATGGAACACACGCGACTGATGGCGCTCGGATTATCGGGTGCCAAGGCACGGACTTTCCAGGCACTGGCGAAGGCCGTCTGCGAAGGCCATTTGCAATTCGATGAACTTGCGGGCGTGAGCGATGACGATGTTATTCAGCGGCTGCAAAAGAACAAGGGTATCGGTCCGTGGACCGCCGACATCTATCTGCTCTCCGCCATGGGGCGGGCCGACGCCTGGCCTGCCGGCGATCTCGCGTTGCAGGCCGCCGCGCAAGATCTTTTCGGATTGCCAGGGCGGCCTGGACCCCAAGACATGAAGCGCTTGGCCGAGGCCTGGCGGCCAATCCGGTCGGTTGCCGCGAGACTGTTGTGGAGCCACTACCGTGGACTGAAGGGCATGACCCAGAGTGTCACTTAAAACCCTTCACAGAGCCGTTATACTAGATATAGTATGAGGATAGGCAATTGAACCGATGAGGTGAGCGTGCACCACGCGCCGATCACGCCTGAAGCCTGTCCGGCTCTCGTACTCAATGCGGATTTCCGTCCATTGAGCTACTATCCCTTGTCTCTATGGAGCTGGCAGGACACGATCAAGGCCGTCTTCCTTGACCGGGTGAATATCGTTTCGGAGTATGATCGCGTCGTCCGCAGTCCCAAGTTCGAATTCCGGCTGCCGAGTGTCGTGTCGCTCAAGACCTACGTCAAGCCGTCGCGCACGCCCGCCTTCACGCGGTTCAATGTCTTCCTCCGGGACCGTTTCACCTGCCAGTATTGCAGCTGCCATGATGACCTGACTTTCGACCACGTGCTGCCGCGTTCCAAGGGCGGTCATACCACTTGGGAAAACGTGGTCACCGCCTGCTCGCCGTGCAACCTGATGAAGGGCGGTTATCTCGCCCATGAAATCCATATGCACCCGGCGCAAAAACCGCTGCGGCCCAGCGTCAACCAGCTACACAAGAATGGCCGCCTGTTCCCGCCAAACTACCTGCATGATAGCTGGCAGGATTATCTTTACTGGGATACGGAACTCGATCCCTGACGCGTTATGCCGCGCAATGCGACGAAAGCAAGCCCTGAGGAAATCAGCGCGTTCCAGCCGGCCAGCGACAGACCGAAAATGCGAATGGCTGGCGTGTCGCACATCACCACGGCTGAATCCAGGTTGGGCAGCCCAGTGGAGAGAGTGCCGATTCCGGTGCAGGTGTCCGGACCCGGCCACCACTTCCACTCGACACCGGAGTGGTAGATGCCAAACGCCATGCTGGCGAGCCAGATCACCGCCAGCAGCCCCAGACCCTTTCGTGCCAGAGCCGGATTACCCGGCGCCACCAGCGCGACGAGTGCCGCCAGCGGGATGGCTCCGTAGTAAGCCCAGCGCTGCTTGAGACACAGCTCGCAGGGCGCATAGCCAAAATATTCGAAAATCCATGCGCCAAGGATGGTGGCCAGGGCCATGCCAAAGATGATGATGGCCGCCCGCTGCGGCGTGAGATTGCTCAACATGAAGACATGGCTCCCGATGCGCTTGCGAATTTCAGCAGCAAATAGAGCGCCACAATGACGGCGGCCACTGCTGCGGCAATGAGACCCAGGCGTCGTTCGACGAAATCTCTGATCGCCTCGCCATAGCGGCGCAACGCCCAGGCCAGGGCGAAAAACCGGGCTCCGCGGGCCACGACACAGGACACCACGAAGAACAGGAAGCTGATTTGTGCCACACCGGCGAGTATGGTCACCACCTTGATGGGCGGCAGATGGGCGAGGCCTGATGTCACGAGCAGCATCATCAAGGTGTCTTCGCCAGCGCAGGCGCGGAGCTGCTCGAAATCGGCGAGCTTGCCGTAGAATTCGAGGACGGGTTTCGCCACCGCCTCATAGAGGTAGAAGCCGATCAGGTAACCGGCGATACCGCCGAGCGTCGAGGCGATGGTGGCGACAAGTGCGTAGCGATAAGCCCGGGCCGGCCGCGCCACGGCCATCGGCAGAAACAGAACATCAGCCGGAACCAGAAACACCGAGCTCTCGACAAAGGCGATGACCGCCAGCCAGATTTCCGCCGTTTTCCGGCCCGCCAGCGAAAGGGTCCAATCGTAAAGCCGTCTCAGCATGACAGGTTCATTCCAGGTTGGGGCGGCCAGACCGCAATTTCTTGGTTACGGCGTTCTTCGCCTTGCTGTCCAGGCGGCGCTGCTTCGAACCCTTGGTGGGCCGTGTCGCAATGCGGCGCTTGGGACGGACCGCCGCCTTGCGCAGAAGTGTGACCAGCTTGGAAATCGCCGTGTCGCGGTTGCGCTCCTGGGAGCGGTGCTCCTGGGCGGTGATGACCAGGATGCCATCGAGGGTGAGCTGGCGGCCTGCGAGAATTCTGGCGCGCTGCTTCATGTCATCGGGGAGCAGCGCCTGGCCCAGATCGTAGCGCAGCTCCACTGCCGTCGACACCTTATTCACATTTTGGCCACCGGGGCCGGAGGCGCGCATGAAGCTCAGCTTCAGCTCGCTCTCGTCCAGGGCGATGGAATCGGTGATCCGGATCATCTCCGCCTTCTCGCCCTTTACGGTTGACGGCGCAAGGGCGGGCAATTATGCCCTCCTCCCCGTGGCCTCTGTGGCGGAATGGTAGACGCGGCAGACTCAAAATCTGTTATTCGCAAGGATGTGGGGGTTCGAGTCCCTCCAGGGGCACCATCTACACAGCAGTCCGGAGCAGCGACTGTCTGCCCAACTTTGAGCCAATTCACAGCGTTGATCTGGGTTTCGTGCCACGGTCCGAGGGCCGCATCTGAGAGAGAACAGGAATTGACGGTTTTGCGGACAGTCTGCTTCATCATTGCCGCGGTGCTGGCGGCCAGCAACGCCAGTGCCAAGGCGGCGGGGCCGACGATTCTTTTTGATCCGGCCACTGGTGAAGTGCTGTCCCAGGACCGCGCCGGCGAACCCTGGTATCCGGCTTCGCTGACCAAGCTGATGACCGCCTACATCGTCTTCCAGAAACTGAAGGACGGCAAACTGCAACTGGATCAGAAGATACCGATCTCAGCACTTGCCAGTTCCCAGCCGCCGAGCAAGATCGGCATCAGGGCGGGCGGAACCGTCAGCGTCGATTTCGCGCTGCAATCGCTGCTGGTCTATTCGGCCAACGACATGGCCTATGTGCTGGCCGAAGCCGCGGCATCAACGGTTGCATCCTTTGCCGGGGAGATGAACAACGAGGCGCACCGTCTGGGCATGACCGGCAGCCACTTCGTCAATCCCAACGGGTTGTTCGACCCGCGCCATGTGTCGACGGCGCGCGACCTGGCACTCCTTGCAACCGCAGTGCTGCATGACTTTCCGGAACAGGCACACTACTTCGCGCAGGACTATGTGGCGGTGGGCAAGCGCAAGCTGGCAAATCGCAACTCTCTCATCCGGCAGATGCCGGAAGCCGATGGCATGAAAACCGGCTTCGTCTGCAATTCCGGTTTCAACCTGGTCGCGACGGCCACCCATGACGGGCGCAAGCTGGGTGCAGTCATCCTCGGCGCCAGTAGCGGCAAGCACCGCGCCGACCTGGCGCAGATGCTGCTCGTCGACGGCTTCGAGCGGCAGACGGTGCAACCGCACGCCCAGATCGCACAGATTCCGAACATGGCGCTTGGCGCGGTTGTGCCGGCGGATTTGACAACAAGCGTCTGCCGCCAGAAATCGCCAGTGGACATCAGCCGTGCCACCGATATTACCGGCTGGGGCATTTCTTTTGGAACCTACGACACCGCCATCAAGGCCGACATGGCCCTGAGAGGCAGACTGCTGAGCAGCTCCGGGTCCGATATTGCTGGGCCGACTGGGGTGATCCGCATGCCGGGCAAGTCCGGATTCGCCGCTATCCTGTGGAATCTCGACCAGCTTGCAAGCCTCGCGGCCTGCGCCCGCTACCGCAAGGAGTCAGCACCCTGCGATGTCATGACACCTGATACCTTCGCGGAAATTGCCACTCTCACGGCGGAACCAGAGCGGAAAGAGGTAGCGCCCACCGCCCAGGGTTCAGACAGCGGCAAGCACCGGAAAAGGAAACGGAAGAACTAGCGTGCGCAGGAGATGATCAAGCGCACGGGTCTCGGCATCGGCTGCGCGCTGGGTGCGGCAGCGCTCTATGGCATCGTGCCGAACGCGGTGCGTGGCGCTTTCGTCAACGGTATACCTCCCGTTGAAAGCACATTTTTCCGCACCACGCTCATCGCACTGGTCTTCGCCATCATCGCCATCGTTCGAGGTGAGCGCTTCCATATTCCGCGCGCTGCCATTCCGGGTTTCGCCGGGCAGGCGATCGCCACGCTGATCATTTCAGTGGGCTATCTCGCCTCTGTGCAATTCATCCCGGTAGGCTTGGCGGTCATCATCTTTTTTACCTTCCCGGTATTGATCATGCTGGCAGCACCCATCGTCGAGGGTCACTCACCCGGCTTGCCGCGCATTCTCATCGCCGTGTTTGCCTTTGCCGGATTGGCTATTTCGGTTGGCCCGAGTTTCGATACGCTCGATATTCGCGGCATCCTGCTTGCTGCTGCTGCTGCGCTGTTCTGCACCTTGCAATTCTTTTCCGGCCGCTCGCTCTCACAATACATGACGCCCACCGTCTTCGGCAGTCTGGTGCATCTCGTCATCTGGCCCGCCACGCTGCTGATCGCGCTTTATGCCGGAGGCGGCAGCATTCATTTCTTTCCGGGTGGAACGGCCACAGCAGCTGGGCTGGCCTGTATGGCGGCGGTTGGCGGCCTCTATGTGATTGCCTATCTCATCCACATGCTGTCGCTGCGCTTTGCACCGGCCTCGACGGTTGCACCCTATTTCAATCTGGAGCCTATCGTCGCAACAGTGACGGCCGCCCTGTTCCTTGGCGAACGGCTGGCCATCAACCAATATGCCGGAGGCGGCATGGTACTTGCCGCTCTCGTGGCGGCAAGCTTTGCCGGATCAAGAAAGACTGTCCCGTCATGAGTACCACTCCAATTCCAGTTGCGATCCTCACGGGCTTCCTTGGTTCGGGAAAGACCACGCTCCTGAATTTCCTTCTCAAGGATCCGTTCCTCGCCAATGCGGCGGTGATCATCAACGAGTTCGGCGATGTCGGCATCGATCATCTGCTGGTGGAGCGTGCCGACGAGAACGTCATCGAAATGGCGTCAGGCTGCCTGTGCTGCACCATCCGTGGCGATCTGATCGACACCATGCATGACCTGCTGGCAAGACGCGGACGCGGTGAGATCAAGAGTTTTGATCGCATCGTCATCGAGACGACGGGTCTGGCCGATCCGGCCCCGGTGCTGCATGCGGTGATGAGCGATCCGGGGTTGTTGGCGGCTTGCCGTCTGGAGGGTGTCATCACCGTCGTCGATGCTTTCAACGGCATGGCGACATTGGACGCCCATGCTGAAGCGGTGAAGCAGGTAGCCGTTGCCGACCGCATCGTGCTGGCCAAGGTCGATCTTCTCGAAGGCCGCGAAGGCGAAGACATGCTCTTCGCCATCATTGGGCGCCTGCGCAAGCTCAATCCCGCCGCCCGGTTGCTGACCACCCATCGCAACGAGGCGACCGCCGAGCGGCTGTTCACCATGGGGCTGTTCGACCCGGCCAAGAAGACCCCGGACGTGCAGAACTGGCTGGCGGCGGAAGCCTATCACACGGGCGAGAAGCGCAACCGCAGGCGGCATGGTCACGAGCCCGGCCATGATCACCATCATCATGACGATGTGTCGCGCCACGACGACCATATCCGCTCCTTCAGTTTCACCGAGGCCAATGCCATCAGCCCGCAGGGTCTCGAACTTTTCATGGAGCTGTTGAAGTCCTATCACGGCGCCAACATGCTGCGCATGAAGGGCATCGTGAAAGTATCCGATGACCCGCAACGGCCGGTGGTGCTGCATGGTGTGCAGCACGTCTTCCATCCACCCGTGCGGCTTGCCTTGTGGCCGGATGGGGACCAGCGGACGCGTCTGGTTTTCATCGTGAAGGATATCGAAAAGCCGATGATCGAAGGATTGTTCCGGGCCTTCACCGATCAGATCACCGGCGGGGCCGATGCCTTCACCGACAAGACGCTTTCGCTCAACAGGTAACACCATGGTGCTGAAACTTTACGGACTGACCAAATGCACTACCTGCCAGAAAGCGCTGGAATGGCTCGATGAACACAAGATCGCCCACAGCTTTTCCGATGTGAAGGACAACCCCATCACTGGCGAACAGGTGGCGGAATGGTCCAGGGCGCTGGGCGGCTGGGACAAGATGATCAACCGGGCGGGCTTTACCTGGCGCGGGCTTCCGGCCGCCGAGACAGCCGGCCTGACCGAAGCGAGAGCCGTAGCACTTGCCGTCAGGAATCCATCGCTGATCCGCCGTCCACTCATCGAATACAAGAACGGCAGCGTGACGGTGGGATTCTCGAAGAAGGTGCAGGAGCGACTGGGCTAAGCGCGAACCAATGGCCTGGTCATGCAGGTGGGGCCGCCTTCGCCTTTGCGGCAGATGTCGTAGCCTTTGATGACTTCGACCTTGACGCCCGCCGCCTTCATGCGCCGTTCGGTTTCGGGGTTGCCTTCCACCATCATGGCATGACGCGGCCCAAGCGCCAGGACATTGCAGCCCATGGTGTCGAATTCCTCTGCTGGCACTTCAACGAACTTGATGCCGCGCGATTCGAGGAACTCGATCTGGCGCGCCGCCATCAGCGGCGGATAGACCACGGCAAGATCATGATCGAGCGGGCTCAGGCAAGACATGAGGTGGAACACATCAGTGCGGCCCTTGTAGTGGGGCATGTCGAACCACAGGATTTCAACATCCCCGCCAGCAAGCTCGCCAAGCTGGCGCACGCCCTCGAGATTGGTGCGATAGCCGATGCCTGCCAACAGCGTGTAGCGGTCGATCCAGACAAGGTCGCCGCCTTCGATCTTGCCCTCGCCGGTAATTTCACCGGCAATGGGGAAGCCCAGCTTTTCGAGCGCCGCACCATTGACCTCAGACTCTTTGCGGCGCTGCGCCTTGCCCATGCGCGGCTTCACCAGACCGCGCGGCGTGACGATCAGGGCATCGTGGGTGTAGATCGAATCAAGCGTCAGGCCATCGCCTGCCGGAAGCTTGATGACCTCGGCGCCGCTCTTGGCAAGTATGTCTTCGACCACCGCATATTCCCGGCGGGCATTGGCGAGGTCCGGGCGGGAATGGAAATTGAGATCCCGCCACTCGGCATCGATCCTGGCGTCACTGGCAAAAGCCGTGTCGACGTCGCGCAGCGCCACCTTCTTGAGCGGACCCCAGTTGTTGAACGCACCAAAATCGAAATTCATTTGCGTTTGATCCTGAATATGAAGGCTTGGGCTTTCGTGGTTTGATCGAGAAGCAGGTGGCCCTGCTCGTTGCAGAAGTGGGGCATGTCTATGGCCGACATGGGGTCGGTGGCAATGACGGTGAGAATATCGCCCGATTTTAGCGCCTCCAGCCGCTTGCGGGCTTTCAGAACCGGCAAGGGACAGAGAAGACCCGACAGGTCGAGGATGGTTTCAGGCTGTTTTTCGCTCATCAACTTGCTACAGGTGTTCACGGAAACCCGGAGTTACACCATTGCCTGACCTTCTGTCCAAAGCAGCTTTCAGCGGCACCGTTGTGCGGCTTCTGGCGAGTCCGGACCGCGATGCGGGTCTGGAAAAGCACCAGCACTCCGAATTGAAGATGCGGTTTTCCGGCGTGGACGGCGATTGCCATGGCGGGCTGACCCGCCAGTCCGACAGCCGGATGCTGAAGCAGTTCAAGCGCGGCACCGAGGTGAAGAATGCCCGCCAGGTGTCAATTCTTGCGGTCGAGGAACTGGCGGAGATTGCCCTCGCGATGGGGATTCCGGCCGTCAGGCCCGAATGGGTGGGCGCCAATATCGTGACCTCCGGCATACCGGACCTGACACTGCTGCCGCCATCGGCGCGGCTGCAATTTCCATCGGGCGCCACGCTGGTTGTTGATATGGAGAACCTGCCCTGCCGCTATCCAGCCAGCATCATCGAGAAACACCATCCGGAACAACTCATGGGTTTCGTCAAGGCCGCCAATCACAAGCGCGGCGTGGTGGGCTGGATCGAAGCCGAAGGTGTTATCCGGGCCGGTGACGCGATTACCGTGTGGATTCCGCCGCAACGTATTTATGCTCACGCATGAGGATTGCCGGCGCCATCATCGCGGGAGGGCGCTCAAGCCGCATGGATGGCAACGAGAAACTCTTTCTCGAATTGGGTAACGCGCGCCTTCTTGATCGCCTCTTGGCGCGTCTTTCGTGCCAGACCGATTGCGCAATCATCAATGCGAATGGCGATCCAGCGCGCTTCGCTGGCTTCACCGTCGTTCCTGATATCCGAACCGACATCAGTACGCCGCTGGCCGGTCTCCACGCGGTTCTATCGTGGAGCCTGGACAGAAACTTCGATGCGGTGCTAAGCGTGCCGTCCGACGCACCATTCCTGCCATATGATCTCTTGGCCCGGCTGCGCGATCATGGACCAGCCATTGCAGCTTCAGGAGGACAGGAACATTATCTCACGGGCTTCTGGCCCGTAACGCTGGCACCGGTCATGGTACAGGCCGTCAATTCCGGAATCTATCGCGTGAAAGATTGGGCCAAGTTGACAAAGGCCAGGATTGTCGAATGGCCGGTTCTGCCGCACGATCCGTTTTTCAACATCAACACCCCGGAAGATCTTGCGGAAGCCCGGCGGATCGCGGCACAGTCCGAGCCATGAACAAGGTCATCGGCGTTGCCGGATTCAAGAACGCAGGCAAGACGACACTGGTCGAGAAACTGGTGGCCGAACTCACCACGCGCGGCCATCGCATCTCCACCGTCAAACATGCGCATCACTCCTTCGACATCGACCATGAAGGCCGTGACAGCTTCCGCCACCGCAAAGCGGGTGCTTCCGAAGTGGCCGTTGTCTCGCGGCACCGCTGGGCGGTCATCCATGAATTGCGGTCCGAGGAAGAGCCATCCCTCGATGACATCCTGGCCAAGCTGGCGCCTTGCGATCTGGTGATCGTCGAAGGTTACAAGCGCGATTGCCATGACAAGATCGAAGTGCGCAATCTGGCACTGGATCATCCAAAGCTGGCGGGTGACGATGCCACCGTCGTCGCCATTGCCGCCAATGGCGCCGTGCCCGAAGCGCCAGTCCCGGTCTTCGGCCGCGACGATGTGGCAGCACTGGCTAGCTTTATCGAACAGCACATGGGGATGACATGAAACCCGAGGAGATCGTGAAATTCTGGGAACAGGCCGGCGAGGACCGCTGGTTCAGCAAGGATGCGGCCTTCGATGGTGCTTTGGCCATGCGCTTCGGTAAACCGCTTAAAGAGGCCCGCCTCGGTGCCCTCGACCACTGGGGCGACACGCCGGTAGGAGCCTTGGGTCTCATCCTGTTGCTCGATCAAGTCTCGCGCAACATCAACCGCGGAAACCCGCTCGCTTTTGCGGCTGATGGGCGGGCACTTGCGCTGGCCAAGCGGTCAATCGGCAGGGGCTATCACTGGAAGCTCGGGCCGCCGCGTGCCATGTGGCTCTGCATGCCATTCGAACATTCGGAAAACCTCGATGACCAATGGCGCTGTGTGGCCCTGTTCCAGACTCTCGGACTGAACGATATGGTCCACTGGGCGCGCGTTCATCTCGACATCATTGCCAGGTTCGGACGTTTCCCGCACCGCAATGCCGTGCTGGGGCGAACCTCCACACAGGAAGAAATCGCCTTCCTCAAGACAGGTGGATTCTCGGGCTAGTGTCGTAATCCGCCAAGCCACGGTCGTTCCGCCTCACGCCTGTTGAATTCGTCTCACTATTGTGCCCTCAATCGAACTCCGGCTTCAGAGGACCTTGACCCATGAAAACTCAGGCGCGCGTGGTGGTGATCGGCGGTGGCGTGGTGGGCGTCGGCACGCTTTACCATCTGGCCAAGAAGGGCTGGAGCGACGTGGTCCTGATCGAGCGCAAGGAACTGACCTCGGGCTCCACCTGGCATGCTGCGGGGCTGCTACCGCTGTTCAACCTGTCCTATTCGGTGGGGCAGATTCACAAATATTCGGTCAAGCTCTATGGGGAACTCGAAGCCGAGACCGGCCAGCATGTGGGCTTCAGCAAGGTTTCCAACATCCGCCTCGCCCGGACAAAAGACCGCTGGGACGAGTTCCTGTATTACGCGGGCGTGGCCGAGACCATCGGTGTCAAGGTGAACATGCTGACGCCGGCACAGATCAAGGAGATTTGGCCGCTGTGCGAAACCGGTGGACTGATCGGCGCCATCCAACATCCCGACGATGGCTATATCCAGCCCGCCGACCTGACACAGGCCATGGCCAAGGGCGCCCGCGCCCTTGGCGCCGAAATCCATCGCAACACGGTGGTGACCGGCATCGAGCAGAAACCCAATGGCGAGTGGCTGGTCAAGACCGACAAGGGCGATATCACCTGTGAGCATGTCGTTTCGGCCTCGGGTAATTTCGCGCGCCAGACGGGCGCCATGGTGGGGCTGGATATTCCGGTGATCCCGGTCGAGCATCAGTACATCGTCACCGAGCCGCATCCGCTGATCCGCGAGCGCCAGGCCAAGGGCCTGCCCGAAATGGGCGTGCTGCGCGAGGCAGATTCAAGCTGGTACATGCGCGAAGAAAATGGCGGGCTGCTGCTCGGCCCCTATGAGCATGGGGCACCCTGCTGCTACCTGGATGGGCCATCCGACCAGAGCGAATACGAACTCTTTCAGGAAGACCTCGACCGGCTGGCACCGCATATCGAAACCGCCATCGCCCGCGTTCCGGCCTTTGGCGAAGTGGGCATCAAGAAGGTCTACAACGGCGCCATCGCCTATACGCCCGATGGTTCGCCGATCATCGGTCCGGCCTGGGACAAGAAGAACTTCTGGCTCAACGAAGGCCATTCCTTCGGCGTCACCGCGGCGGGCGGTGCCGGATGGCAACTCGCCGAATGGATCGTCGAGGGGGAACCTTCAATTGACATGATGGGTGTCGATCCGCGGCGCTTTGGACCTTATGCGACGCGCGGCTACCTCAAGACCAAGAACGAGGAAGCCTATGCCAATGTCTTCACGCCGCATTATCCCGATGAGGAACGCTCCGCCGCGCGTCCGCTGAAGCGCACACCTTGCTATGACCGGATGAAGGATCTGGGCGCGGTGTTCGGGTCGGTTTACGGCTGGGAGCGGCCGGGCTGGTTCGCGCCCAAGGACTACGCACTGACCAAGGAAGAGATCAACAGCCCGGATGTTCTGACCAATCACAATTATGCTCCGCCCACGGAGGATGGCCGTATCGTCGAAAAATGGTCGTTCCGGCGCTCGAACTATTTCAGGTTCGTCGGCGAGGAATGCCGCAATGTGATGGACAATGTTGCCATCCAGGACATGTCGGCTTTCGCCAAGATGGAAGTGTCGGGTCCAGGTGCCAGGGATTGGCTCGATGCGATCCTCGCCAATCGCATTCCGAAGAAGATGGGCCGTGTGGCGCTCTGCCATCTGCTCACGCCACGCGGCGGTGTGCGGGCCGAATTCACTGTCTATGAATGGGCGCTGGGGCGTTTCTATCTGGTGTCGGCGGGTGCCTTCGAACGCCATGATCATGACGTTCTGCGCAAGTTGGCACCCGGCGATGGCTCGGTCCGGCTCAATGCCATCACCACGCGCTTCGGTGTGCTGGTGCTGGCGGGACCCAATTCGCGGAAGCTGCTGCAGAAGTTGACCGATGCCGATCTTTCCAGCGAAGCTTTCCCATGGCTGTCGGGCAAAGAGATCAGTGTCGGCACCACCACGGCGCATGCATTGCGCGTGAATTTCGTCGGTGAGCTTGGCTGGGAGTTCCATCATCCAATCGAACAGCAAGTGGCGCTCTTCGATCAGCTGATGGCAGCAGGCAAGGAATTCGGCATCCGCCCCTATGGCATCAAGGCCATGGGGTCGCTGTCGATCGAGAAGAGCTATCGTCTGGTGGCGCGCGAACTGTCGATCGAGTACTCGGCCTATGAATCGGGACTCGACCGTTTCGTTCATCCCAACAAGGGCCAGTTCCTTGGCCGTGATGCGCTGGTAGGGGCCCGCGAAAAGGGGCTGAACTGGAATTTCGTCACCATGGAGGTTCATGGCGTAACCGATGACCATTCGGATGCCCGCGGTTCCGAGCCGATCTACGCCAAGGGCAAGCTCATTGGCAGGGCAACCAATGGCGGCTTCGGTTTCCGTGTAAACAAGTCGCTGGCGCTGGGCATGGTGAAACCGGAATTTTCGGCGATTGGAACGGAGTTGGAGATCAGGATTCTTGGCAAGATATTGAAGGCGGTGGTCATTCCCGAAAGTCCTTATGATCCGGAGAACAACGCGCTCCGTGCTTGAGAACCACTGCTTCTGCTAATGTCCGTGGCCAAGGCGGCGAATCATCCATGACACATCAGCAGCAGAGTTACGGCACGGGCGTCGTCTATATTCTGATCGCCGAATTGGGCTGGAGTCTTTCCGGGATTTTCGTCCGGCTGATGCCGGGGCTGGACGGTTGGCAGATCAATTGCTGGCGCGGCTTCTGGATGTCGGTCGCCCTGCTGGTCTATCTCGTCCTCATCTATGGACCCGAAACGCTGGCAAAGTTCCGGGTCATTCCGATGGTAGCACTGGTGTCATCGGCGGGA
>JBKJQD010000108.1:0-4771 GCA_046594125.1 Aestuariivirga sp. | reverse complement strand
CTGGTGGGCGGGCTGATCAAGCCGGCCATGATTCTGTTAATTGGCTCGGGCCTGCTGTTTGCCGTGCAAGGCGGGATTCCGCAGATCAAGCAGACCCCGGAGCAGCAGGAAAAAACCCTCAAATTCTGGTCGAAATAGGCCTCCCCAAATTTCCTTGATACAGCCGTGCCGCTGGGCCATATCTTGGTCCGCAGAATCTCTTTTGGAAAGGTTGGGGCCATGAATAGTCTTATGGATCTGGGTGGTGGCGTGGGCTGGATCGGAACGCTGCTGATCGGCGGCATTGCCGGCTGGATCGCCGAGGAGGTGATGGAGACCGATATGGGCATCGTCATGAACATCGTCATCGGCGTCATCGGCTCCTATATCGGCGCTTTCCTGGCCAATCTGCTCGGCCTGCGGCTTGGCGAATTGTTTCAGGGCTGGTTCCTCGGCAATCTGATCGTCGCCGCCGCTGGCGCCATTCTTCTGCTCTTCGTCGTCAAAATGGTGCGAAGCCGCTCCGCCTGATGGTCACGCTTCTCGACAGCATCCTGAAGCCGCGGCATCCGGAAAAGGCCCACCGGCCCGATACGCCGTTGCTGCGCAAGCCGGACTGGATCCGGGTCAAGGCGCCGGGTTCGGCCATCTATGCCGAGACCCAGAAAATCGTGCGCGACAACGGTCTCGTGACCGTCTGCGAGGAGGCGGGCTGTCCCAATATCGGCGAGTGCTGGTCGAAGAAGCACGCCACCTTCATGATCATGGGCGACACCTGCACCAGGGCCTGCGCCTTCTGCAACGTGAAGACCGGCCTTCCGGGCGCGCTCGTAACGGATGAACCCGTGAAGGTGGCCGATGCCGTGGCCCGCATGGGGCTGATGCATGCGGTGATCACTTCGGTTGACCGTGACGACCTCGACGACGGTGGCGCTGAACATTTCGCCCGCACCATCGCGGCAATCCGCAAGGCATCACCGCTGACCACCATCGAAGTTCTGACGCCCGACTTTCTGAAGAAAGATGGCGCGCTGGAGCAGGTGGTTGCGGCGAAGCCCGACGTGTTCAACCACAACCTCGAAACCGTGCCGTCGCTCTATCTGAAAATCCGCCCCGGTGCCCGTTACTTCCATTCGCTGCGGCTGTTGCAGAAGGTGAAGGAACTGGACCCGTCGATGTTTACCAAGTCGGGCATCATGGTGGGGCTGGGCGAAAGCCGCGAACAGGTCATGCAGGTCATGGATGACATGCGCTCGGCCACCATCGACTTCATCACCATCGGGCAATATCTCCAGCCCAGCCGCAAACATGCCGCCATCGACCGTTTCGTGACGCCTGATGAATTCAAGGGTTATGAAACCATAGCCTATGCCAAGGGCTTCCTCATGGTGGCCTCATCTCCACTCACGCGCTCGTCGCATCATGCCGGTGACGATTTCGCCAAGCTGCGCTCGGCGCGCGCCAAACAATCCGGACACTGACGAATGCCAAAATTCAACGTCAAACGGCGCATGCCCTATACCGCCGACCAAGTCTACGCCATCGCCGCTGATGTGGCGTCCTACAAGGAATTCCTGCCGCTGGTGCGGCGCGTGGTGATCAGCAACCGCCGGGCGCTTGCCGATGGCCGCCAGGCTTTCGACGCCGAGATGACAGTAACCTACAAAAAGCTCGGCATCGAGGAATCAACCCTCAGCCACGTCATCGCTGATCCGGTGGCGATGCTGGTCACCGCCCATTCCGAGCAGGGGGCTGTCAAATCTCTTGATGCCCAGTGGCGGATTGAAAGTGCCGGCCCCAACATCTGCGATATCGATTTCACCGTCGACTACACGCTGAAAAGCCGCAGCCTGCAGTTCATCCTGTCGGGCATGTTCGATTTCGTGGTGCGCAAGATCATGTCGTCCTTTGAAGAACGGGCCAGGAAACTTTATGGGGCGCGCCCGGCCAGTTCATAGAGCATGGCGATCGCCACCTCCGTGGAAGCGAGACGGACGGCGTCGCGCCCGATGCCGCCCAAGCGCAATTCGCGCTCCAGTATCGCGCCGCCTTTGCTGGCTGCCGCCATATAGACGAGGCCTATGGGCTTGGCCACGCTGCCGCCGCCCGGACCCGCCACACCGGTGATTGCGACTGACAGTTCCGCCTGTGAATGGGCCAGTGCGCCCGAAGCCATGGCGCGCGCCACTTCGGCACTCACCGCACCCACTTGCACGATCATGTCCGCCGGTACGCCAATCATCGCCGTTTTCGCCGAATTTGAGTAAGTAACAAAGCCCGCCTCGAAGACATCGGATGATCCGGCGATGGAAGTAACAAGCGCCGCCACCATCCCGCCAGTACAGCTTTCCGCCGTGGCGATGCGCAAGTCTTTGGCGCGGCACCGGTTGATGAGTGCCGAGGCTTGTGCGCTGAGGTCCGCGGCAAACATCATGGCAGGCGCACCGTCACCGTGGCGAAGGCCATGATGCCTTCCTGGCGGCCAATGGCGCCAAGCTTCTCGGTGGTGGTCGCCTTGATGGCGATGCGGCCGGCGTCAATAAGGAGCAGGGGCGCAAGCACCGCCTTCATCGCCGCGATGTGCGGCGATATCTTTGGCGCTTCGGCCAGAATGGTGATGTCGGCATTGGCGACCAGGCCGCCGCGCGCCGCCAGCAGTTCCATGGCGCGGGCCAGGAAGATGCGCGACGGCGCTCCCTTCCATTGCGGGTCGCTCGGCGGAAAGTGTACGCCGATATCGCCTTCGCCAATCGTGCCGAGAATGGCATCGGTCAGGGCATGCATCGCCGCATCGGCGTCGGAATGGCCTTTCAACTTGCGGTCATGGGGAATGGTCACACCGCACAGCACCACACCAGAGCCCGCCTCAAAGGGATGCACATCGATACCCTGACCCACCCGGATGTCGGGCAGGCCGGCGAAGGTCTTCGCCATCATGGCGCTGTCGGCCAATGTGATGTCCTCGGCAGTGGTGATCTTGCGGTTTTCGATCCGCCCCGCAATCATTGCAATAGCAATTCCGGCGCGCTCGGCCACCGAAGCGTCATCGGTAAGGTTCGCGGTCTTCCCGGTATAGGCGGCCTGGTGCGCCTTGCGGATGGCGTCATAGGCAAAGCCCTGGGGCGTCTGGGCTGTCCACATGCCATTGCGGTCGACGGTACGGCTGACCATGCCGCCCGGCGCCAGTTTCAGCGTCTCGGCCACTGGCAGGCCGGGGATGACCGCCGGATAGCGCTCAAGCCAGGCGATGACATGGCTGATCAGATCGCGCGACGCAAAGGGGCGGGCGGCGTCGTGAATGAGGATTTTGGAAGGGCTGTGGCGGGCCACGGCCTCGACACCGATCCGGCACGAGTCCTGGCGCGTCACCCCGCCTTGGACCGGCGGCGCTACCAGCAGGCCCTCGGTTGATTCGGCAAACATCGCCTCATGGCCTTCGCCGATGACCGTCTGGACGTAGGCAACGCCGGGATGGTCGAGAAACGCCTTCAACGTCCACCAGATGACCGGTTTGCCACCGATCAACTGGTATTGTTTGGGCTTCTCCCCTCCGGCGCGGAGGCCCGATCCCCCGGCCACAATCACTGCCGCTACCGTCATCATCCTCCTGTAGCAACCCCAAACACAGGCGGCAAGAAAGGCGATGGCGAATGTTCTCCCCCTCTCCAACGCACAGCGGGGGAGAGGGCAGGGTAAGGGGGCGGCGGCGGCATAACGAGACCTCAAATTTTTGCATTCGCGGCAACCACCCCCTCACCCCAACCCTCTCCCCCAGAAGAATGTGGGAGAGGGGGCAAGTGCGTCACACAAGGGGTGGTGGGCCTTCGTGTTCATCATGCAGGGAGAAGGGAAGGGAAGTTCAATCGGATTGCCAACCGGGACACTTCAAGAAAGGCCCTTGACGCAATGCAGCATCCGGCTATTCTGCAAATTAATTAAACACACAGGATTTGTGCATAATAAATGGGCATTCGTATCGGCTCTGTCGAAACCAGGAACCGGGTCTTCCTCGCCCCCATGTCGGGCGTGACTGACGAGCCATTCCGCGCCGTGGCTCATGCCCATGGGGCGGGGCTGGTGGTCACCGAGATGGTGGCCAGCGAGGAGCTGGTACAGGCGAGGCCCGACATGGTGCGCCGCGCCATGGGTGCCGAGAAGGTAAAGCCCTTCGTGGTGCAACTGGCGGGCCGCGAGGCCCACTGGATGAGCGAGGGGGCGCGTGTCGCCCAGGACTTGGGCGCCGACATCATCGACATCAACATGGGCTGCCCGGCGAGGCAAGTGACTGGCGGATTATCCGGCTCGGCCCTGATGCGCGATCTCGACCATGCCATGACCCTGATCGAGGCCACGGTGCAGGCCGCCAGCATTCCCGTCACCGTCAAGATGCGCTTGGGCTGGGACCATGGCACGATGAACGCACCGGAATTGGCCAGGCGTGCCGAGGCAGCGGGCGTTGCCATGGTGACGGTGCATGGCCGCACCCGCTGCCAGTTCTATGGCGGCAAGGCCGACTGGAGCGCCATCGCCAGGGTGCGCGAGGCCATCTCCATTCCGCTGATCGCCAATGGTGACGGCGTCACGGCGCAGGATGCGAGAGCCATGCTCGAAAGTTCCGGTGCCGACGGCATCATGATTGGCCGCGGCGCCTATGGCAGGCCGTGGTGGCCGGGCGTCATCGCCAATGCCATCGATCCCGGCTCCGGCATCGCCGAACCTGGCCTTGCCGAAGAAGCCGAAATCATTATCCAGCATCATGACGCCATACTGCGCCATCATGGTCATCTGCACG